>CAKVOK010000015.1 GCA_934792465.1 uncultured Clostridia bacterium
AATTTTTTCGTTATGGTTTCAAAAGCTGTTAAAAATTTACAATGATTCAAAAATGGCAATTGTTCAGTAGACATTATTTAAGTTTATGAGGTGACTAAGTGTTTGGCAAGTTTTGGTAAAATACCCTGATTAGAGGTATCGCCAACAAAGGATATATCTATTATCTTCGGAGCGGAGTTTTCATCTATGCAGTAGTTTATAACATCTAACAGGTTTTTCCGCTCCGTCTTGCCGTCTGTATATGTAACAATCGCAAAGAAATCACTGTATTATACATCATTTTGGAGGTCTTGTAAAGAGTTTACACAAAATTCAGGATTGTCTCGTTATTTTCGGTATCATCACGCGTAATTTTGTAATATGCTAAAACATCAATTATTTCTTTATCATCGCAAACATAGTCGTCATCTTTAAACTTATTTAAAGCAATGATGTTTGTGGCTTTTTTAAATTTTTCCAGAGATAATGCCTTAAATTTACTCCACCATTCACTTGTTAAATCACAATCGTGTTTCGTAACAGTTGTATATCTATCAGCAAGACGCGAACGAAGATCTGCATCATAAATTCGTCTATATATGATGAATGTTTCAGGCATCCAAAGAATTTTCATAAATTCGTCTACATCTCTTCCGAAAGCTTCCTCGAAAAATTCAACACCGCGACCGATTTTGCCTTTAGTAGAATTAAGAACTGCTTGCACAGCACGGATGAACTTCCTATTCCAATGTTTGCCGATATAATCACGGTTCATAAAGAATTCCTTGTCATTTATCGGGTGGTATTTCATAGGAAAGGAATAAATGCTGGCTCCTAATTCTTCACAAAGGTCAACATTAAGTCTTAAACGATAGTATAATTCTTCTGGCTTATCTTCAAAGTTGTAGAGAAGATAGTTAGAAAGATTCTTAATGCCACTTTTAACGGCTGTACGGATGGATTTTTCATATATATCTCTAAGCTTCCAGTGGTCAAAGGCAATTCGCAAAGGTTGTATGTTAACTTCGGATAATTTTTTCATATTCGCTTCTGTAATTAAACGAGAATCTATACCTTGGTTGAAATCAACTATACGCTTTCTTTTTGAAGGCTTGTGGGTTTTCTCATACATTGGGCGTACATATTCATCTAAGCCCAAAATATCTTCTTTAGAAGCAGTATAATAATAAAGGCAGTGTGCTTCTTCCAATTTGAGATAAAGCTCCATTTTTTCTGCATCATCCTTCAGCTTTTCCATTATATCTTTATAAATTGAAATGGCTTTACGGATATATGCACGATCATTATAGGAATCTTTAAGATTGTTGATTGTAATATCGTATTCGTTGGGCGGCGAATAAGTTGCACCTGTGCCAAAGCCACACTCATTAATCTCGTCAATGATTTGGTCATAGCACTTTGATGCCAAAACATTATTATCAAGCAAAAGTAAATCTTTTCTTGCACCGAAACGCTTGTCTGTAAACTCAATTCGCTTTTTCAAATTGATATAATCGCAATACTTTGGTTCGAGTTTTGGCACAGCACAGAATTTACACTTATTAACACACCCTCTTGTCATATATGCAAAATAAGCATTGTTTGCGGGATAAACGTACTCTATTTCTTCAAGAATTGAGTAATCAAGAGGAAGTTCATCAATAATAAGGTCGTTATCGGGGTCGATGTCGCCTGGATGGTTTAGCAAACCCACAAACGGTTCAATACCAGTTGCTTCTTCAACCTCTTTAGGAAGAAGTGAGGACATAATTCCTCCAACCATAACATCATCTTGGTTTTTACAAAGCTGCTTTGCAAAATTAATGGTATTGATGGTTATGTCCCAATAAAATGTAAACAACGTGGTAATACCAACCTTGTCAAATCTCGGTTTTGTAAAATACTCTTTGTCTTTATATTTTTTTCGATATTCCTTTACCGCATCTAAAACAAGCTCCTCTTCAAAAATAGGATCGTTTTCGAGAATTGCATATTTGCCAAGTTTTACAAACTCAAAAAGCGTAGGATAATGATTCCTCCAAAAAACTTCCGGAAGAATAATCAAAAGATGATTTATCAAGTCATCGCAAATCAAATCAACAGCCAAAGAACGCATATCGCCTTTATAGAAACGAACATCGTCACCGACCATTCTGTAATAGGTTGCCAATTTCATCAAACCAATTGGTGGATATTTATTTTTATAATTAGGTTCTATAAGTAAAACTTTTCTGTTCATATGGGTTATCTCATCTCTTCTTTGATTTTGTCAATAATTTGTTCCGCAATATCTTTAGGCGCAATATCAGTGATAATAGACAAAATTTTACTAACTATTTTACGTTCGCTTCTTGAAAGTTTGGACATTCCGCTTGTTACGAATGATTTCTTTTTGTTGTTGTCATCATCTATAACAACTGTGATTGTTTCTGCCTTTTTCTTTAGTTTATCAGACTCATATTTCTGCCCAATACTTTTTCTTACCTCTGATAAAGGAGAGGTGTTATCGTTAGTATCAAGCTTGTCCAATCGTTTGCGTGCTTCTTCTGCACTTTTCTTCGCTTTATCAATATCAAATTGGAGCTTTTGACGTTCTTCTTCATTAACAAAGCCTTGTTCTTTTTCCTTCTTTTGATATTCAGCCACTTTACTAAGGTATTCTTCCTGTCTTTTATAATCATTTTTTACACGATTTGCTTCATAATAAAGTTTGTGAAGAACATCATAAAAATACTCTCGTAATAAATCTTCAAACAATACACGGGTTTCATTTTCGTTAAAATAATCTCGTTGAGAGTTTGGAATAAGTGTATTACTCGCTGCAAAAACTTCACCAACGAAATAATAATTGCCACGAGATTCTTTAAATAAGAATTGTAAAGCATCATCATTTCCAAGCTGGATGTTTGCACTCCTTACACGTAAACCACGCATATGATTTACGCTCGGTATCTGTTTTTCGAAGCGTGACAGTCCCACCCACATCCAAGCAATTAAATTACCTGATGTATCTCTGAAATCCTTAAATTCCAAACGAGAGATTTCATCGTAATTTTTCAAAGATGTTCCACTTTGCTCCTTAAGTTTAGTAGTATACTCTTTGAAAATTTGAGAACCGTTTACTTTTATACAATATTCGTCGATATGGCGACCAATAGAGTCTGCATAATTGTAAATTTGATTACGAAGTATGAAAGTATTTTTATATGGAACCGGAACAACAAAACTAAGATACTCTCGAACTTTTGCTTCATTTAGCAAGTCTGTATTTTCTTTGTTTATATCGAACATTTCTACTTCAAAATAATGCTCGCTTTCTGTTTCCGGTTCAGTTGAATATGTTATGATTGCATCCCAAATTTCATCAAGAGTATACTTCTTGTTTTCAAAAAGCATGTCTCGCATTTTTTGAGCATCGCAAGTCATTATGGACTTTTTATTTTCACCAATATAACTTGTTGAGAATTTTAACATTTTACAATATGCCAAGCCACAAAGACGACCAATACCACGAAAGCCTTTATTTTTTCCAATTTCCTTATTACTATTAGCAATATCGCCAACATCTTCAATGAAATCTTCAACTCTAACACCCGTAGCATTGTCTTTAATACTTATGTAGCGATTTCTGTCATCTATGAATATGTCAACACCTCCTTCGTCAGAAGATAGGATTCCCAAATTCATAGCAAGATCGATTTGGTCACACGCATTTTGTATATATTCTCTGTATATAACCTTCTAATCCGAGTACATACCCGTTGTAAGGTTATCAAGTATATTTTTTCCTACTGTTGCCATAATAATCTCCTCACTTAAATTGCTTATAAATTGGTTTAGGGAACTTTATATTAAGCAATGAACGGAAAATTGGATTTTGAATAATATATTCGCCCTGCTTCAAACGTGTCATCATAGTTTTGTAAACAGAAGGTATGCTTTTGTAGTCACTCTTTGTAACCTCAATAGAGTTTGTCCTGCCATAAGCATGAGTAGAACAGTTACCTGTGACTCTATCATGAATGGCACTTCTAAACTGTTCTGCAGCAAAAAGAACAACACCAAGAGAACGACCTCTTTCTGCTACATCAAGTACTTGGCGAAGAATTGGAGAATTCTTCGGTGTATCTTTAGATGCATACTTATTCAACTCGTCAATGAAAATCACAACTCTTGAAGGTGGGTTTACTCCCTCTTCACCTGCATATTGACCTAACTGCAAATCATAAATTGTTCGTATTGCATCACCGAAAACATATGCTTGTTTGTCCTCAGAAAGTTTTGCAATATCAATAACATGCACCTCGTTCTTTTTTATATATTTAAGTGCATCCCCGATACGTGTTTCTCCCTCATCCTCCCGAACATCTCTTGCAAAAATCTTATTGTCTGTAATGCTTTTATTGATTATGCGATAGAATTTTCTCCAGCTTGCTACGGGAATTTCTTTATCTTTGCCGGATGTTTCGGCAGAACACTTTTCCTTTACAGCTTCAAGGAACTCCTGCCAATCGCTGACTTGGTTAAATTTGCCTTGTCCGGACATAATGTAGCTGATAATCGACTCCATCGTTTGATTGGAATCATCAATGTTAGCAAACATCAAATCAAGGTTTTCCTTGTCATACTTATAGATGTATTTAAACTTCTTGGCTTTTTTCTTACTAATGTTGTCGGCTACTTCTTCGGGCGTCATATAGGTGTTCCAATGGCGTGTTTTGGGGATTGAGTAAGGATAGTAATACTGAACATTTTTGAAAGGTTCAGCAGCCAACCCCAATTTCTCATATTTAGCAAAAGTATCCTTGCGAGCTTGCTCAGGATTTCGCTCATCAGAAAAGTCGTTTAATTGGTCAATGGCAAGTAAATCCTTACCTTTAACATTAAACAATACAAATGCAACGCTATCTTCGTCCTCGTTCTGAGGGCCTTTTTTCATATAGCTATCTTGAATAGCCTTCAAAAGGAACATCGCATAAGAAGTCTTGGAAGCAAGACCGGAAATACCCGAAATATTCAAGTGTGCGCCTTCGGGGCCAATAATGAACTTCGAATTGAGATTTACAGGAAGTGTAACCTTATCACAATCCTTAGTTCCTTCATACATTTCAAGATAACCGCAAACAAGAGGATTGCGAATATCATTTAATCCAAGTGCGTAATTGATTTCTTCTGCAGTTGCAAGCATAACTTTGGCATTACTCTGAAGCGGGATATAAATGTTTTCAGTATTGCACACAACTTTTGCAGTAACATAATTCATTCCTACTCGCAAAGTATTTTCTTCAGTATTAACATCACCAAAATCACTCGAAATAAAATTGGTAAGAAAACTTGCGGCATCAGTAATATGAGCAATATCCTCAATTACGCCGTAAGAAAACGAATCATTTACATGTTGTACTTTTACAATATCAAATGGATTTAAGATAAGATCCGGATCAGTCCAAAATATAAAATCATCAATTGTGGTTGGATTCTTTTCTGTCGCTAATACACAACCTATAATAGTATTTGACATTTTATTTCTCCTCCTCAAAACAGATGCAAGAACATTTCTGTACTTATGTACTTGCTTTTAACATAAGATTCGGTCAAAAAGACCGGATATAAGTGGTTTGCCCATCGACGGTCTGTGCCATAACAAGTAGGGTTACGTTCGTTAATGATGTTGGCAGAAATCAAATCAATGATATCGCTATCAATTCCGTTTTCAATTTCTTCATTCATCATTATTTTCTCTACTTTTACAACACCATCAAAAGGTGTTTGAGTTCTGCGTTTATCACGCAAGCGGATATACCAAATTCCAAATTGAACATCACCTAAAAACTCTCTATTTTCATAACGTGCAACCGGAGTTCTATGAAATACAGGCAAGCCAGCAATATAGTTTGAATTTGGTTTTCCTGTATGATCAAGACAACTTTCAGGATTAAATGATTTTGAAACACCTATTACCCAACTATAATTATGTTTTATTTTTTGTAAAGTTCTCAAATCCTCACGACCGGATTTCATTACCTTATATTCTAAAGATCCGTCTTTTAACAAATAGGCATCCTGTCCTAATCGCTTATCCTTAACCAATTCTGCAACCATTCTTTTTTCTGCTTCAATCATATAGTCTTGTATAACACTAACTGCTAAATTGTCAAGTTTTGCATCAGGCGAACCAGTCTTAGATGTGGAATAAGGAATAATAGTAGAAAATTGAAGTCCCAAACGCTTTAGTTCTTCACTTTCATTTAATTTCTTAACCTTGGATGCAAAATATGCCACATCATTCCAACCATCAGCGTTTGCCTTATCAGGCAGTGCTAATACTAATTCTCGATAGAATCTTTCCGATTGCATTTTCTTGTTTTCACGTTTACAACAACCAACACCAATTTGTCCTGCAACAACGGGAAAGACTTGCTTGTTATAAGCAATGTCATCAACCTTAAACACATGACGAGAACCATCAAGAAAATATTTAAGCAAAGGTTTTTCACCGAGAGATTGTAGCTGATCGGCTAAAGGCTTCAAATTTATCGGTTTCTTTGGAGAACTCGTTTCACCGGAATCCTTCCACTTCATTACCTTGTTAGGATCATCATCATAATCAATGGAGGGAACTCCTATAGAATCATAACTGTATTTATAGGTGTGATAACTCTTGCCTTTAGTTTCTTTTTCAATAATTTCCATTATTTTAGGCATAGTTCACACTCCTTTCTTCCATTTGTTATCATTAACGGACCACTGACCATTAAAGTTTTTGTTTTCCATTATAGCAATAAATGGTTCTGCTAAAAACAATTTTATCGTTTTCAACACAATTTCAAAATCAGCCGTTTTAGTATTAATCTTTTTAATAAATGCTTTCCATTTCTTTTGCATAGCGTCATCAGAATCAAATTCGAGCATTTGCTCAAATTGTTCTATGGTAAAATTGTGATTTCTGTTTGAAAAAGTCTTTTTTAGAGCTTCTGTCAATATTGAACCGTCAAAATCAAACTTGTTTGCAAGATAATAAATATCATAGTAATCTTTCATTCTGCTTGAAAATTCCATTAAGTTGAGAATTGCATCTATTTTTTCTGCAATGGTTGTTTCAATGGAGTATGTATTTACCATAGGTGCATAGAAATCCGAAAGCTGAGTGGGTATCATTCGTTTTTCCTGCTTTGGTACGATTATATCTCCAACGCCAAAATCTATACTGAATGGTGTTTTTGTGTTCTTAATACGAGCAATTATTGATGCCCCGATTCCTGCATATTTCTTTGCAACGCTAATTGGTGCAATGTCTTTGATTTCAAAGTCCACAAAATCATTTCCGGTATCCACTTCAATGATTTTTTCAAGAATTTCTTTTAATTGTTCAGGCGTATTTGGAATTTTACGAAGTAAAAAGTCAACATCGACAGTTATTCTGCTATCAAAATCAGTGAGCGAATAAATAAACAAACCGCCTTTAAGAACGAGGTTCTCTACATACTCAGATTTTTCTAAGCGGCGTAAAAACTCTTCTTGGCAAAAGAGCTGCATACACAACTGATAGCTTCTGCCGGATTCCTTTGCCTTGTTTTTAAGTCGTGCAAGCACGGACGCAGCAACATCAGCCATTGAGTAGCACCTCCATCAAGTCCATAACCTTTTTATACACTTTCATTTCCTTTGCATATTTAGAAAGGTTTGAAAGATTTTTGTTATCATCGGCAACGTAAGCGTTTACCGCTTTGTTGAAAATTTCGTTATCAAGTTTAGTACGATATTTAAAACAATCGCATATTGTGCGTTCTCTGTCATAAACAGGAAGTGTTACACCATCAAAATCTGAATATGTTTTCCCAAGCTCATGCAGTTTATTCTGAATGTAGTATGGTTTATAAACAATTACATCCATATTTATTTTTGTTTTTGTCATTGTGCGAGGTATAGCAAGTGTCCATGTACGAGGGGCGAAGTCACTATACCCATAATGAAACAATGCGGATTCTACACAAACAATAGCTTCAGGGAGCAAGGTTTGTATCAACTGCTCTTCTCCTGCGCTATTAGCTTCAGAAAGAGAATAATATCCGTGGCGAACACGCTCAATATACCCGTTATTACAAAGATTGCTTATATCCGATTTGCTAAGTCCGGCAGAAATAAGTTCAGCGGTTTTGGCTATGCCTTTAGCATTTTCTATTATTTTTTTAGCAATTGTTTTTTTGCTCACGTTTTCACCGACTTTCCAAACAAAAATAAAATAATTAGCGTTCAAAAAGTATTATAACATATATTATTACAAATGTCAAGAACTTTTTGAACACAGTTTGATAAATTTGTGTTTAGTTTTTCTTTTTACTTGCTCTTTTTACTTGCTTTTGAGTGGTAATCAGTAGTTATACGCAAATAACACACAAGTAACAAAAAATAGAGAAACCCCCGTAAAATAGGGCTTTTCGGGAAGCCGGAAATTTTCAAAGAGATAACAGTTTATTTTGGGAAACCCTTGTTTTTTTCAGGGGTTTTCTTTTTTGCATTAAATGGACGTGGAATGAGTAATTTTAATTAAAATAATATGGTGTAGTAAAACGGCTTCATTTTGCTACACCATATTAAATATCAGAGATTGCTTCGATATTTTTAATATTCCGATTCTTTTTTAATTCTTTCGACAAATTCGGCGAACGGGAATATGCCGAGGTCACCGTCCTCACGGCTTCTGACGCTTACTGTTCCGCTGCTTGCTTCATTCTCGCCGATGATGAGCATATAAGGCATCTTTGCAAGACGGGCTTCGCGGATTTTATAACCGATTTTTTCGTTCCTTATATCAAGTTCCGCTCGTATACCCGAATTTTTAAGCTCATTAAACAGCTTTTCGGTATATTCGTTCGATTTTTCCGATACAGACATGACTTTAACCTGAACAGGGGAGAGCCATACGGGGAAATTGCCTGCGAAATGCTCCGTTAATATTCCTATAAATCGTTCAATAGAACCGAACACAACTCTGTGAATCATTATCGGACGGTGCTTTTCGCCGTCCTCGCCGACATATTCGGCATTGAAACGCAGCGGAAGCTGAAAATCGAGCTGGATTGTTCCGCATTGCCATGTACGGCCTATTGAATCTTCAAGATGAAAATCAATCTTAGGTCCGTAGAATGCGCCGTCACCCTCATTTATTACATAGCTGATATTGAGTTCGTCGAGGGCGGATTTCAGACCGGCTGTGGCATTTTCCCAGTCCTCATCGCTTCCCATGCTGTTTTTGGGTCGTGTGGAAAGCTCAACGTGATATTTAAATCCGAAAAGCTTGTATACTTCGTCTATAATGCTTATAACGCCTTTGATTTCCGAAGAAATCTGTTCGTTTGTCATGAATATGTGCGCATCGTCCTGTGTGAAGCAGCGCACACGCATGAGTCCGTGCAGCTGACCGGATTTTTCGTGCCTGTGAACAAGACCGAGTTCACCCATGCGTATAGGTAAATCTCTGTATGAATGCGGTTTTGACTTATATACAAGCATACCACCAGGACAGTTCATTGGTTTAATCGCAAAATCCGTATCATCAATAACTGTAGTATACATATTTTCTTTATAATGATCCCAGTGTCCCGAAGTTTCCCAAAGACTTCTGTTCAGCATAATCGGGGTTGAAATTTCAACATAATTTTCACGTGTATGGATTTTGCGCCAATAGTCGATAAGAATGTTTTTCAGCACCATTCCTTTCGGCAGGAAAAACGGAAATCCCGGACCTTCGTCCATAATCGTAAACAATTCAAGCTCACGTCCGAGCTTGCGGTGGTCGCGCTTTTTCGCTTCTTCGAGCATATTAAGATATTCTTCGAGTGCTTCTTTGGTTAAAAATGCCGTACCGTAAATTCTTGTCAGCATTTTGTTTTTTTCGTTTCCTCTCCAGTATGCGCCGGCTATGCTTGTCAACTTAAATGCCTTTATTCCTTTGGTATAGAGAATATGCGGACCGGCGCAAAGGTCGGTGAATTCTCCTTGTGAATAAAAGCTTACCGGAACATTCTCCGGCAAATCACGTATAAGCTCCGCTTTATACGGTTCGCCCTGATTTTCCATAAAATCAATTGCTTCTTCACGAGGTTTTGTGAAAGTCGTAAGTTTAAGGTTTTCCTTGATGATTTTTTTCATCTCGGTTTCAATCAAATCGAGGTCCTCCGGCGTAAAACCGCCCTCACGGTCGAAATCGTAATAAAAGCCGTTGTCTATTGCCGGCCCTATTGCAAGCTTTGTTTCGGGATAAAGGCGTTTTACCGCCTGTGCCAAAACGTGTGAGCAGGTATGCCGCATAACTTTCAATTCTTCCGATGTTTCCGTGACGTTACCGTCTGCAAATAATGCTTTCATGTGTTTTCTCTCCTTTTAGATTAAGTCATATCCGAAAAGAAAAACCCTCGGATATGCTCGAATATCCAAGGGTGCATTGCACGGTTCCACCTTGTGTTTCACTTAATTTATCTTTAACGCAGATATACGTCGGCACTTTTCTGATATACTCATACTCCGCACCGCAGCTCAAAAGTGGTGTTCATTATGCGTCGGTTCAGGGCATCTCAGCTTGCGCCCCTCTCTGTAAAACCTCGTACATAACTACTGTCTTTGTCATAGCTTTTATATAATTATAACACTCATTTAAATGTTTGTCAATACCTTTTTTGTTATTTTTGCAGTAACGTGCGGTAATCTCTCGGTGTTACGCCGGTTTTCTTTTTAAATATATAAGTAAAATATTCCGTTGAAGCGTAGCCGGAGGCATAGGCAACTTCTTTGACGGATAAATCCGATGAAATCAAGAGATTGCAGGCATATTTAAGGCGCACGTTGTTCAGATAATCGTTGAAAGAAGCACCAAGGTGTTTTTTGAAAAGTGCACCGAGATAGTTGACGGATACGGAGAGCTTTTCCGCAAGCAGCGCAAGAGAAATTTTATCTCTGAAATCAGTGTTGATGTATGCTGCAGCCTGCTGCGTTATCATGGGTACGGCTTCCGTTTTTTCTCCGGAGGTTTTACGAATCAGCGATATAATAAAATCGGAAATAATGCCGCTTATAATATTTCTTCCGAATATTTGCGGATTTTCGGTTTCGGATTTGAGCCTGCCGTAGCTTTTTATAATATCCCTGGTTTCTTCCTCGCTCATGGTGCATATAAGCTTGTTCGGCCTTAATGTTATATATCGCAGCAGTTCGGGATTTACAAGATTTTCTTTAAATCGCACATTGAGCAGACGTACATCATCAATTGCTTTGAATGAGTGAAAATCGCAGTACGACAGAAGATATGCGCAGCCCCTTTCCATTGCGTATTTTTCGCCGTTATAAATCTGCTCGGCATGACCGGAAATAATGATTTCGGATTCAAAATAATCGTGCCAGTGGGGGACAACCGAACTTCCGGCAGAAATTACGCAATCTTTTAATATTATATCCGTATCGGCAAACCGTTCTTGTATATTCATAAGTATTTTTTCGTTCATGCTGCACCTCCGAAAACATTCATATCATAAGTATATCATATTTTTGCAGGGTTTGCAATATAAAAATCGGAAAAATTGTTGATTTTCTTAAGATTATAGTGGATTATACATATTTACATTTTTTTGTTACCGATATATAATTATTATATATAAAAGCAGAAATTACGGAGAGACGGTTGTCATGTTTGAATGGAAACTTGCATATGCACCGAATTATTTATGTGCCGATATAGAAGAAAATGAACAAAGGTTTTATCTCATAGAATGGGAGATAAACGGCAAAAAATATAAAAATCATTATTGTACAAATCCGCTCGGCATTTATTACGGCGAGTATATGTTCGCAATGACGGAATGTGGATTTGATGAATTTGAAGGGTTTTGAAAGGAGGCAAAAATATGATAGGTTTTGACATCGGCGGAACAAAATGCTCCGTAAGCGTCGGGCATGAAAAAAACGGCAGTCTTATAATAGACACCAAAAAGGTTATACCGACGCAGCATGATATTTCGCCGTATGAAATGACGGAAAAAATGTGCGTACTGGCAGAAGAGCTGACAAGAGAAAAGGATATAGTCGGTATTTCCTGCGGAGGACCTCTGAATTCCGAAACAGGCGTTATTAATTCGCCGCCGAATCTTCCGGGTTGGGACAATGTAAAAATCACGGAGTATGTAAGTGGCAGAATGAAATGTGAAGCATATATCCAAAACGATGCAAATGCCTGTGCGGTTGCGGAATGGAAATACGGTGCAGGCGTGGGATTTAACAATCTTGTGTTTTTCACCTTCGGCACGGGACTCGGAGCGGGACTCATTCTTGACGGCAAACTGTACAGCGGAGCGAACGGAATGGCAGGTGAAGCCGGTCATATCAGATTAAGTCCGTTCGGACCTATAGGATACGGCAAATCGGGCTCGTTCGAGGGATTCTGTTCGGGAAACGGCATTGCGCAGCTCGGCAGAATATATGCTGAGGAAGCATTCCAAACAGGCAAGAACGTTTCGTATTGTGCCGATAAATCCGAAATCGGAGAGATTACAGCAAAAAGAATTGCTGAATGTGCGGAAAGCGGACATGCGGACGCATTGAAAATATTCGATATATGCGCCGAAAAACTCGGCGAGGGACTGTCTGTAATTATAGATATTTTAAATCCGGAGGCAATTATACTCGGAAGCATTTATCAGCGGTGCGAAAATCTGCTGAAAAAGCGTATGTGGGAGGTTATAGAAAGAGAAAGTCTGTACTATTCTCACAGCATATGTAAAATACTTCCGGCAAAGCTTAAAGATAATATAGGAGATTATGCCGCACTTTCGGTAGCGGCGATAAATCGGAAAGGAGACAGAAATGGATAATTTATACGAAAGATATCCGAGCTTAAAAGAATGTGAAACGGATATTGAAAATGCTGTAAAAGCAGTATGCGGCACCTATAAAGACGGAGGAAAGCTTCTTGCGTGCGGCAACGGCGGCAGCTGTGCGGACTGCGACCATATAGTCGGAGAGCTTATGAAAGGTTTTCTGCTGAAAAGGGAGCAGCCGGAACTTCTTGGAAAGCTTGAAAAACTTGGTTTTAGCGATGCGGAATACATGGCAAAGCATATTCAGGGGGCACTGCCTGCGATTTCGCTGCCGCATCAGGCGGCATTGCTGACGGCATTCGCTAATGATGTTGCAGCGGATATGATATATGCACAGATGGTGTACGGATATGCAAAAAAAGAGGATATACTGATATGCATATCTACGTCCGGCAATTCAAAGAATGTTGTATATGCGGCAAAAATTGCGAAAGTACTCGGTATAAAAACCGTTGCGCTGACCGGGAAAAACGAAAGCAAGCTTTCGGAAATATGCGATATTGCGGTGCGTGTGCCGGAAACGGAAACATATAAGGTGCAGGAACTTCATCTGCCTGTATATCATTATATATGTGCGAAAACGGAAAAAAATTTTTTTAACAATTAATTTTAGGAGGTTATCATTATGAAAATATTTATTGACACAGCAAACACGGAAGAAATAAGAGAGGCTAACGAACTCGGAATAATCTGCGGAGTAACGACAAATCCGTCGCTTATAGCGAAAGAGGGCAGAGTTTTTGAAGAAGTTGTTAAAGAAATAACGGGAATAGTCGACGGGCCTATTTCGGCAGAGGTAATCAGCCTTGAAGCGGATAAAATGATTGAAGAAGCACTGGAGCTTGCAAAAATACATAAAAATATCGTAATAAAAATACCTATGACGGCAGAGGGGCTCAAGGCGGTTTCCGTATTGTCGAAAAAAGGTATACACACAAATGTTACGCTTATATTCAGTCCGGCACAGGCATTGCTTGCCGCAAGAGCAGGCGCAACGTATGTAAGTCCTTTTGTGGGCAGACTTAATGATATAGCATCGGACGGAAACAAGCTTATCGAAAGCATTGCCGGAATATATGAAATACACGGAATAGATACGGAGATAATCGCCGCAAGCATAAGAAGTCCGGAAGATGTAACGGATGCGGCGCTTGCAGGTGCGGATATTGCGACAATTCCGTATAAAGTAATATTGCAGATGATTAAGCATCCGCTCACGGACGCCGGAATAGAACGTTTTCTGAAAGATTGGGAAGGTCTGAAATGAATAAAGTATATTTAATCGGAAATGCACATTTAGACCCGGTATGGCTGTGGCAGTGGCAGGAGGGTTTCACCGAAATCAAAGCTACTTTCAGAAGCGCACTCGACAGAATGAAAGAATTTCCCGATTTTAAATTTACTTCTGCTTGCGGTGCATATTATATGTGGATTGAAAAAAGCGACAAAAAGATGTTTGATGAAATCGTTATGCGTGTGAAAGAGGGACGCTGGAACTTGGTAGGCGGATGGTTTATTCAGCCGGATTGCAATATTCCGTCCGGAGAGTCGTTCGCACGCCATGCACTGATAACACAGCGATATTTTAAAGAAAAATTCGGTGTAATATCACACGTCGGATATAATGTGGATTCTTTCGGACATAACGGGAATCTTCCGCAGATACTTAAAAAGAGCGGCATGGACAGCTATGTTTTCATGCGTCCCGGTTCGCATGAAAAGGAGCTTCCGTCATATCTTTTCGATTGGGAAAGTGCGGACGGCAGCAGAGTTCGCACATACCGCATACCGGAGCGATACAATATTGATATGGGAACGCTGAATGTATTCGAAGATGTTGAAAAGCTTGCGGACAAAACGCCTATGATGGCATTTTACGGCGTAGGCAATCACGGCGGCGGAGCAACAATAGAATTGCTTGATGTAATGCATAAAACATTGACGGACAATTTTTTGTATTCGACGGCTGATGAATATTTTAACAACGTGAAAGATATATCCGTACCCGTAGTTTGCGATGATTTGCAGTTTCATGCCAAGGGCTGCTACAGCGCAATGAGTGAGGTTAAGAAAAACAACAGACGGTGCGAAAATATGCTTTATGAAACGGAAGCATATTCCGTGCTTTCAAACAAGCTGATGAATACGGAATATCCGTCTGCGGAGCTTGAAACGGCATGGAAAGATGTGCTGTTCAATCAGTTCCACGATACAATGGGAGGCTGCGCAATCAAAGAAGCATATGACGATGCAAGACAAACGCACGGTGAGGCACTTGCCATAGCCGGCAGAAGCTCTAATTTTGCGTTGCAGCAGATTTCGTGGAATATCGATACGATGGATGGCAAAGAATTAACGCCGTACAAGGCATGGCCGCCGGTTACATCGTGGCGCACAAAAGAAAACATAGGAACACCGGCAGTCATATTCAATCCGCTTGCATACGAAGTCGAAACGGTTATTTCCGTGCATGATATGGCGAAAATCATAACCGATGAAAACGGTAATGTGATACCGATACAATATGTACGTGATTCAAAAACCAATGTAAATGATAAGTATAAAACGGCATTCAGAGCAAAAATCCCGGCTATGGGATATTGCGTATACAAGATGTACTTTGACTCTGAAACGCAAGAATACGAAACGAAGCTTTCGGCAGCGGATACATATATGGAAAACGAATTTGTCCGTATTGAATTTGACGAAAAAACCGGTGAAGTATGCGGATTTAAAGACAAGAAGAACGGCAGAGATTTAATCAAAAACGTATGCTCGGCTGTATTGGCGGACGAAACGGATTCGGATACATGGGCACACGGAAAAGAAAAGTTCAAAAATTATGTTGCAAAGTGCGAAAGCGGCAGCGTAAAGCTTATAGAAAACGGTCCGGTGCGTGCGGCGGTTCGTTGCGAACAGCACTTTGAAAACACGCATATAATACGTGATTATTATTTGGCATACAATGATAATTTCGTAACCGTTAAAACAAAAGCGAATTTCAGAGAAAAGCATAAAATGCTGAAATTTGCAATACCGGTTAATACCGAAAATCCGAAAGCATTCTGTGAAATACCATACGGATATATCGAAAGACCGACAGACGGCACGGAACAGCCGTCCGGCGCATGGATTGCAATGAACGGCGACAACGGCGGAATAGGTGCGGCAACAACGGCACAATACAGCTTTGATGCCGAAAATAACGTGCTTTCGCTTACGATACTCCGTGGGGCGATATATGCCGACCATTTCGGACAGCGTGACGAATTTTGCGAATATATGGAGCAGGGTGAGCATGAATTTGAATATACGCTTTTCCCGTTCAAGTCTTTTGCGGATTCGGAGAAAAAAGCGCAGGCACTGAATAATCAGCCGACAATCGTAACGGAAACATTCCATAAAGGAAAGCTCGGTACAAGCTATTCGGGAATTTCGGTGTCGAAAGAAAATATTATTGTAACGGCATTGAAAAAACATGAAGATTCCGATGCGATTGCATTAAGATGCTACGAAAGCGAGAACAGATATACTGCGGCGGAGATAGAGGTGTTCGGTACAAAATTCGAAGCCGAATTTGAACATAGCGAAATAAAAACGTTTATAATCAAAGACGGAATCTGTACGGAAACAAATCTCTTGGAAAATGAATTGATATAATTGCAAAAAAAGCACGAATGCATTAGGTATTTCGTGCTTTTTTGCAAATTGAATATTTTTGGGCAAAATAAGATATGCAATTTTAGAAATTGACGGATTTTTTATAAAATGCCTCTTGTAAACACGGCAAAAACATGATAAATTATATAATATAGAGTAAAATAACGGAGGTATGTACATATGACTAAAAGAAATCTGAAACGAATTTCGTCGCTTTTAACGGCATTCGGTGTGCTTGTATCCGGTATCGGTGCGACAGCCGTGTCAGGCACCGAACCGCTGGTCTATGAAGCTGTTGTGAAACAGGGTACGGACGTATACGGCGTGCCGGGCAGTCAGGAACGAAAATTCGGCCATGCAAGACTTGATTTTCAAAACGGCAGTATCGGAGTTTCAACTCTGCCGAGCGCAGAATCAAACGGGACAACAGCATATGCACTTGTGCCGAACGGAAAAGAATTTTTGTTTTCGTATATCGTAGACCCGTCAACCGGCAAGCTTTCTCTTGCCGTGAACGGTGAAATCGAAGCAACGGGAATTTGTACGGATTTGAAAGGTACAACATCAATCAATGAGAAATGGTATACCGGCTGGAAGCAGGAAGGACCTGCGCTGCAAAACGCAGGTGTTATGAAACCGGCGGCACAGAGTGCGGAAATAGCCGAATGTGATACTGCTTCGGTAAAAATAAAGCTTGTCCGCCCGATTCAGTATGCCGACATTGCAAAACTCGGAATTTATACTTCTTCCGGAACGAAAATAACTGTTTCGGACTATACAAAAGATAATAATGTTATTACGCTGAAAACGGCTGTGCTGCTTTCAAGCGGTACACAGTATACCGTAAAAGGAACGAACATACCGGATATATACGGCGGAACAAGCAATATATCGGTTACGTTTACGCCGCAAAAAAGCGGAGTGCTTACGAAAGGTAAAGACGTAACACCGTCGAAAAGCGTTGCACGTGCATGGGGATTTGAACGCAGAATAGACTGGCATGAAGAAAGCGAGCTTACAAAAAATAACGGCTGGCGAATTTCTCAGGCAGTTATAGGATATGATGACGACACAGATTTTTATAAAAGACTGTATGCAATGAAACTCTCAAAAGAATATGTAAAAGAGGGTAAATATTCGCTTAAATGGGATAATCACCCGTATTATCCGACGTTGGCAACGGAAATTGCCGAAAAGGACTGGACAGGCGCCAATATGTTCAATATGCGGATATATTCCGAAAAGGCTACAAATGAGGTTGTAACTCTGCTTATATATTCGGATAATCCGAACACACCGTGGAAAGACGGATACACATATCCCATAAAGATTGATTGGGAGGGCGAAAAGGAAATAAGTATTCCTCTGAATAAATTTAATAAATTTGAAAATCCGACAGGCTTTGACAATGTAAGCGGAATTTATTTTACAACAAAGATATACAACGGTTCGCCAAGTCCCGATACCGTGCTTTATCTTGATGATATAAATGTAACTTATTCTCCGGACTATCCTATCACACCAAGCCCTGCGGCAAGAGTTGTTCCTGAAAATACGCACAGGGGTATGCCTTATGACGCTTCAAGGCTGAATCATGGCGGGGATGAAGTGAAAAAAGATGCGGTAACTCCTTACGAATATGTTGCATATAACAAAACAGAACGTGCTTTATACGGATATAATCCGCAGTATATTCCGGGTGTCGCAAGCTTTGACAAGGACGGCAAAATATATATCAGGGCAGACGGCACGCATATTCAGTATCTTGATGAAAATAATAAATGGAAAGTGGTTGAGCTGGATTCGTATGTGAAAAAATATCTCCGTGTATGGGACGGCGGTTCGCCGGACGAACCCGTTATCCGCTTTGATAATGACGGTTGGGCATATGTGCTTGTTACGACGGACAGCGGGTCGATTCTATGCTGGTCGTCGGACGGCATGAAAACGTGGAAAACACATCAGCTGCCGGAAGCATATACATTTGCAAGATTTGAGCATATAGAGGGAAATAACACGGACGCAATGAACAGACCGCCGCTTATAATGAACCATTCTCAGTCTTCAAGCTACGGTGCTGCCGGAATACTTACAATACCTACCAAGACAAATAACGGAAATCTTTCGTTCAAAACCGTAAAATATGCCGATGCATGCATGAATACGGCAGTACATACGGGTGACGGAAACTTTATAATAAGCAAGGGAAATACGGCATATGTGGTATACGGAATATACAATTATTCAAGTCTTAGCAATCCGACCGAGAAAATACCGTCAAATCACCCGGCACTTTCAATGCAATATGACAGATCGGGAACCACGCTCTATTTTAAAAACGGTGTTCCGGCATTTGTAAGGAAAATAAACTTAACGGACGGAAGCGTGTCCGACCCCGTATTTGTCGGATTCGGCGGTGTTGCAAATGACGACCACAACTGGCCGGGAATTTCAATGGATTCCGAGGGATATATCCACGTTATAATGAACGGACATCACGACCCCGTATGCTATACAAAATCGGCAAAGCCGAACGATATAAGCTCGTGGAGCGATATTGAACAAATCGGAACTTTTAATTCCTACGGCTCGATATTGATTGATAAAAATGATGAAATACATATTATGACAAGAGATGCTTCGAGAGGTTACAGATTTGATATTTCCGTCACATCGAAAGCTAAGGGCGGCAGTTGGACAAAAAGCTACGTAATTAAGCGTACGGCACCGTATTATGAGGTGGCAAGACAAAGAATGTCGTACAATCCGCTGACAAACGATATTTACATACATTATTATTCTCAGTCGGACTATTTTGAAGTATTTAAGGACGAATACGACGGCATTGTATTTACATGGCCGAACGAAGAACGCACTATGCTGATTACACCCGATACCGACGGAGCGCTCGGAGTTTTGCCGAGGGGTACTGACAGACTTGACGGCAGTCTTAAACATAAACGCTTTTTTGAGCTTACCGACGCAGGTAACGGCAGAGAGGGCGTGCTGGTAAAATCCACCGACGGAGGAAAGACATTCAAAATGCTGAAAACAAGCGATTGCATAAGATGATTTTGCTTGACATATTGCATAAATTATGATAGAATAGAAGAATACGATAAAAAACAGGAGTGGTAAAGGTGAAAAGAAAAGAACGTTTTGTATTTGATAAAAGCAGCTATCTTCACAGCTTGATTTATTCATACGGAGCAGTCATACTCGTTCTCTTTCTTATATACTTTACCACTTATTTTATTATGTCGAATGCCGTGGAGCGCGAACAGGCTGAGAAAACGGTTCAGCTGCTTGAAAATGCACGTGATAATGTTGATAACGAAATGCTTATGATTACGCAGGTAACCAATCTGATTGCGGCAAACAACGAGATGATAGGCAGCTTTTCGAGAGAAGAATCGCTCGATTTTGCCTATGAAGATTATATAGGCATGCAATATCTTAAAAATGTAAATATTACATCCGGAGTTGTCGATGAAATTTACATTTACAACAAAAAGCGGGATAAAATAATATCTTCATCGACAACGGCATCGGCATTGGATTTCTTTGACGCCAAGCACAATGCGGACGGTTATACCTTTGAAGAATGGAAAAAGTTTCTCGGCGGTTCATATGCAAAAACGCTTACAATGCTTCCGAAATGCGGTCATAACGACGAAAACGGCGTCGGAGGGAAATATATAGCGTATGTGCAGTCGCTGCCGATGAACGTCAGCAGAGAAAAGGATTTGACGCTTGTTATTCTGATAAATCCGTCTAAGCTTACGGAACGTATGGGAAGCGTAGGGCTCGATGAGGACGGTCAGTTTGCCGTTCTCAACAAAGAGGGTGAACCGCTGATTTCCGTAGGAAAATCTATAATCCCAAACAAACGCCTTAACGGACTTACAGACGGCAATATCACCGAAAAAAGCGGGAAATATCTTGTCAGTACCATACGTTCGGATATTATTTCGTGGAAATATATCGTAATTGTGCCGCAGACCTCGTATATGAACGAAGTCCATACGGTGAAAATAACGGCGGTTATATGCATGATTCTGTTTATATGCGCCGGAATATTGCTGATTTATTTCTTCTCGCGAAAAAACTACAGACCTCTGCAAAGTCTGCTTGAAAGTCTGAATATTAAAAACGAAAATATCGGTGATAACGAATTCGGAATTATACTCCAAAATATAGAGAATATGCAGCAGGAATACGGAAAAATGCTGCATGACAGCAGAACGAGCAAGAAGCAGCAGAAAGAAAAATACATTAAAAGCATACTTGAGGGCAGCGAGAGCGCACGGAAGCTGTTTGATGAAAACGTAATGCGAAGCTACGATTTCGACGCTGACGGCTACGGTTATTTTGTATTGCTGATTAAGATTGAAAATTCAAGTGCATTTATGGAAATTATGGATATGCGCCTTGATATGGGTCAATATGCGCTTTCCAACGTAATTTCCGAGCTTTTTGAAATGAAAAAGGCAAAATCGTATATAACGCCGATAAGCGGAGATACATTGGGAGTCATTGCGGATTTCACGGAAAAGACGGAAAACGCACAAGATGTCGTTGCCGGAATCATCGAACACTTCACGGACTTTTTCAGAAAAAATTACGGAATGGAGCTGTTTATTGCCGTAAGCCGCGAGGTTGAAGAGGTATATGAGCTTGAAGATTGTTATTCCGAAGCAGTTCAGGCAATGAAATACCGCATAGTAATAGGCAGGGGCAAAACCGTGTTTTACGGTGATATTGCGGATAAGCGTATAGATTATGTATATACGGCGGAACAGGAAAGAGAGATTGCGGCAGGCATTAACGGCGGAGATTACGAGCGTGTCGAAAAGGTAATAAACACACTTTTTGAAACAAACGTGTACAGCCGTGATTATGCGGCGATTGCGGTGCGGGGCTTCATATTGGAGCTTGTTCGCACGCTGATTAAGCTCGTGCCGTCCGCACTCGTTATAAACGCTGCGGAATTTGAAGAAAAAACCGCAGAGGAAATCAAACAAAAAATACTCGAAGCCGTTCGCGAGGGGTGCAGTATTCAGAAAAATAAAGGTCAGTCGGACATAGGCAATACGGTTGCCGAATATGTAAAGAATAATTATGCCGACCCGGATTTGTCCGTTAATACGCTCGGTGAAAAATTCGGACTTTCGCCGTCATATCTTTCAAAGCTGTTCCGTGAACAGACGGGCAACGGACTTTTGAGCTATATTCACGAAGTGAGAACAGCTCATGCAGAGGAACTGCTCTCAAAGGGAATGAATATAGAAACGGTTGCCGAAAAGGTCGGTTACATAAGCGGCAATTCCTTTGCAAGAACGTATAAAAAGCTTAGAGGAATAACGCCGGGACAATATAAAAGAGAAAAGAAAACAGAGTAGATTTTAGAAATTGAATGGTTTTTCAGAAATTGAACAGGGCCGATTTTTGCAAAGAGAATGTTATTTTGCAAAACGGCTCTTGTTTTTTTGAATAGGATATGATAAGATAAAAACAAATATATAGGAAAGGGAGTTTCTTATGAAAACAAAATTAAAAAAACTTTGCAGCCTTACACTGGCAGGTATACTTACGGTATCGGTTTTAAGCGCCTGCGGCAAACCGAAGCAAAATAATGCGGATTTGGATTCACCTGAAAAATACGGTTCGGAATATCCGCTGAAAACCAACGGAGATAAGCTTTCTCTCTGGCTTATCAATTCGGTACATAATGAATATAAATCATATCAGGATATGCCGTTCTTTAAGGAAACGCAAAAAAGAACAGGGGTTAAGCTTGATGTTCAGGGACCTACGGGCGGTCAATTCGAAGAATCCTTCAATCTTATGATTGCATCGGGCGAGCTTCCGGATATAATTCTTTATGACTGGGCAGATAAGAAGGTTGCCGGCGGACCGGCAAAATACATAAAGGACGGATATATTCGTGACTTGACAAAGGTTATTAACAAATATGCGCCGAATCTGAAAAAGATTTTAAAGGAAAATCCCGAATTGGATAAAGCTGTCAAGACCGATGAAGGACAATATTACGTATTCCCCTATATGAACCTTACAAAACCGGCAACATATGCAGGACCTATTGTAAGAAAAGACTGGCTGGACGATTTGGGACTTGAAGTTCCGACAACAATTGACGAATGGCATACAATGCTGACGGAATTTAAAGATAAAAAAGGTTCGACATCGCCGCTGCTGTATATAGACTGGCTTCTCGAATCCACGGGATTTTTGAGCGGAGCATACGGCACACAGCAAGGATATTACCTTAATGAAAACAAAGAGCTGGAATACGGTCCGGCAACGGAAAAATGGAAACAGTTCCTCGAAATGATGCATACATGGTATGACGAGGGTCTTATAGATAAAGACATAGCGACAATAGATTCAACAACAAGACAGTCTAAGGTTGTAAGCGGCAAAAACGGCGCATTCCTCGGAAGCGGCGGCGATATGGGTACATTTATTCCGCTTATCGAGAAAGTAGATCCGAAAGCAAAATTTGAGGGAGTACCTTATCCGACACTTAACAAGGGCGAAACTCCCGAATTCGGTATCTGCGACTTAAAATATTCGGGACTTATGTCATCTGCAATTACGGCAGACTGCGAAAATGTTGAGCTTGCGGCAAAATTCCTCGATTACTTCTATACGGATGAAGGCAGACTCTTTGCGAATTTCGGTGTTGAGGGTGTAACCTACAACATGATTGACGGATATCCGAAGCTTACCGATATGGTTATCAATTCGGGAAACATTCAGAACGAAATAGAGAAATATGCCAATCCGGAATTCAGTGTTGTAGACCCGAGATATTATGAACAGAGAATGGTATATCCGGAACAGAACGAAGCCATAAAAACATGGGCAAAAACAAATGCCGAAAATCATAAGCTTCCGCTTCTGCTGCCCACAACGGACGAAGCAAACGACATTTCAAAATGCACAACGGAAATCGAAACATACGTAAACGAAATGTTTATCAAATTTATGATAGGTACGGAAAGCCTCGATAAATATGATGAATACCTTGCGCAGCTCGACAAGCTCGGAGTTAAAAAGGTATTGAAAATTTATAACGCAGCTTATGAGCGTTATCAGAAGAGATAATAAAGGCGGAGGAAACAATGGCACAGGTTATTAACGAACGGGCGGTTCGCAAAGCTTCTTTTGCCGAAACCGTAAAAAAAGATTTTAAGAGAAATAAAGTAAAATATCTTATTATCCTGCTGCCCGTTACATTTTATATATTATTCTATTATATTCCGCTGTACGGAGCTATAATAGCATTCCAGGATTTCTCACCCAGACTCGGCATAACGGGAAGCGAATGGGTAGGGCTTAAGCACTTTAAAGAATTTTTTACAAGCACATCATTCTTACGGGTGCTGAAAAATACGTTTGTACTCAGCGGACTTGATATTATTTTTGCATTTCCGCTGCCGATAATATTTGCGATTTTGCTTAATGAAGTAAAAAACAAGCTGTTTAAACGTACAATTCAGACAGTTTCATATATGCCTCATTTTATATCGCTTGTTATTGCATGCAGTATGATTAAAACATTCTGCGCCTACGACGGTATCGTAAACTGGATTATAGCGGCACTCGGATTTAAACCGTTTTCCATCCTGCAATCGCCGCCGGCATTCAAATACGTATACGTATTGTCGAATATCTGGCAGGAAATGGGCTGGAACAGTATATTGTACATAGCGGCTCTCGGCAGTATAAATGCCGAGCTTTACGAAGCGGCGTCACTCGACGGAGCCGGCAGGTTCCGTCAGACGCTCCACGTAACAATCCCGGGAATCGTACCTACAATAATGATAATGCTTATCTTGCGAATAGGTCAGGTACTGAGCGTAGGTTATGAAAAAATCTTGCTGCTTTACAACCCGGCGACATACAAGACCGCAGACGTTATTTCAACGTATATATACAGAAAAGGTTTGCAGGATTTCGACTGGAGCTATTCGGCGGCTGTGGGACTCTTCAACTCGGTTGTAAACTTTGTGTTCCTCGTTGCGGCAAATAAGATAAGCGAAAAAACAACGGAAACAAGTCTTTGGTAAAAGGAGCGAAAAATATGAAAACAACAATGAGCAGAAAAGTTTTCTGCGTAATAAATACCGTAATTATGGCGATAATTATAGTTACGTGTCTGTATCCTGTTTTATATGTGTTTTTCGCTTCGTTTTCCGATGCGGCACAGCTTATGAACACAAGCGGATTTTTAATACGTCCGGCAGGATTTTCTCTTGACGCATACAAATCTATTTTTTCAAACGATGTTATTTTGAACGGATATAAAAATACGCTGTTTATACTCGTTGTCGGAACAAGTATAAACCTTATAATGACGATTGCGGCAGCATACGTGCTTTCGTCAAAAAATGTATACTGGAAACCGGCAATAATGATGTTTATCATTATAACGATGTATTTCCAGGGCGGACTTATACCTACATATCTTAATATAAAGCGTCTTGGGCTTTATGATACGATATGGGCGGTTATACTGCCGGTATCCATAGATACGTTCAATCTTATTATAATGAGAACATATTTTATGACAATTCCGGACAGTCTTTTCGAATCGGCAGAGCTTGACGGCGCAGGTGATTTTACAAAAATCCGTCATATAATAATACCGCTTTCCGGCTCGATTATCGCCGTAATGGTTTTGTATTACGGCGTTGCGCATTGGAATTCATGGTTCAATGCCACAATGTATATTCGCCAGAAAGACAGACAGCCGCTCCAGGTAATATTGCGTGAGATACTTATTCTGAACGAAACATCGGCAATGTCCGGCGGCGACAACGGACTTAATCTGAGCGAAACCATTAAATATGCGACAATCGTAATTGTTATGACGCCTATTCTCATGATTTATCCTATGCTCCAGAAATATTTTATTTCCGGCGTTATGATAGGCGCAGTAAAGGGATAAAAAGCGAAAGGAGAAAACGGAATGAAGAAAACAGGCATTGCATTATTGCTGACTTTCGGGCTTGCTGCATCACTCGGCGTATGTGCGGCAGATGTTGCCGTGGGCGATACCGATATAACCGTAAGCGGAATAAAGTCGGCAAACGAAAATGTAAGACTGAACGTAACGGATAAGGACGGAAATCTTATATGGCTCGACAGCATCGAGGCAAACAGCGACGGGAAATATGAGCTTAAGCTGAAAGTTCCTTTCCTCGATAATTCAAAGGAATATGTTCTTACTGTGAACGGTACGGAAAAGGAAAACGTAGTAATAGACGGCTCGGACGAAATCCTGAAAAAGCTTTCTTCGGTTGCTGAGGCGGAATTTGATTCGTATATCAAAACGTATGCGGAGCGTTTCGGACTGAATACGGAGAGCTATGCCTCACTGAAGGATACAAAAACGGCATACAGAATATTTAAAAGCTTTAATCCGAAAGATAAAACCGAAATCAAAACGGTTTTTGAAAAAATGCTCGGAATATGCATGATAAACGAATCCGACAGAGGCGGTGTTTTTGATATTCTGAAAAAATACAGCGAAAAAATTGCCCCGAATTACGAAGCGGATATAAAAAATCTGAGTCAAAGTCAGCTTGAAAAATTTGCGGTAGAGCTTATCGGCTGCGATTATTACAGCATGCCGGAATTTGAAAACGGATATTCGGCGGCACTGAAAGCGGCACGCAATTACGGAAAATCGTCCGGCGGTTCGTCGGGCAGCGGAGGCTCTTCCAAGAGCAGCAGCGGCGGAAAAGGCGGATTTGTAGCTCCTCCGAATACGAATACAAATACAGACCCGAAACCGGGTAATAACGAAGATGAAAACAAAGAACCGTTTTCCGACCTTGCGGAAGCCGACTGGGCAAAGGAGAGCATTCTGAAGCTTTATGAAAAGGGAATAATAAACGGCAAGGGAAACGGCAGATTTGCCCCGAACGATACCGTAACAAGAGAAGAATTTACCGCTATGATAGTTCGTGCATTTAATCTGAAATCGCAGAATAAAGCGGCATTTTCGGACGTTGAAAGCGGTGCTTGGTATGAAGAAGCAGTAAATGCTGCGGTCGAAAACAAAATAGTAAACGGCATTTCGGAATCGCAGTTCGGCATTTCGAAGGAGCTTACAAGACAGGATTGTGCGGCAATGTGTGCGAGAATATTGGATTATTGGGGCGTGCAGACGGAAAGTACAGAGGAAATATTTGCAGATGACGAGAAAATAGCCGACTATGCGAAGGAAGCGGTTTATCGTCTGAAAAAGCTCGGTATAATCAACGGCACAGGAGAAAATACGTTCTCTCCGGAAACGTCATGCACACGTGCAATGACGGCAAAAATAATTGATTTGTTAGGAGAATACAGCAAATGAAAAAAATAATCGGTATAATTCTTGTGTTCTGTATGCTGCAAGGTATAAACGGGGTTTTTGCGGCAGAAGAAAAAACGGCGGACTGCCAGGCTGTTATGCTGTTCAAAACACTCGGAATAACAGACGATGAATTTAAATCCGAAGAGTATATGACCCGTGCGGAATTTACGGCTCTGACCGTGCGTGCAATGGGTAAAGATAATATGCCTGCCGGAGAGGTTTCGTATAAAGACGTTTCGCCGGAAGATACATATTATAACGAAATTGCAATTGCCGATACTCTCGGAATAATCAGCAAATCCGATACATTTGAACCCGATAAGCCTATAACATATGAGGAAGCGGCAAAAATCCTTGTATGTATGCTCGGATATGAATATCCGGCAGAGCAGAAAGGCGGATATGCGCTCGGATATATCAGCATGGCAAACGATAAAAAGCTTTTCGACAATCTTCTGTTCCGCATGGGAGCAAATGTTTCCGGTGCGGAGGGAGCGACCATGATACGAAATGCATGGGAATCCGAATATATGGAATATGATTTTTCGGAGAACGGCTACACGGAAAGCGATGAGCTTTATATGAACAAATATCTCGATATTTATAAATCAAAAGGCATATTGACGTCCGATGGCATATTGGATTTCGATAATAGGAAAATTGCGGACGGCAAAGTAAAAATAGACGGTACGCTGTATAAAAACAGTGCTGCCGGAATATCAGAATATTTCGGTGAAGAAATAGTTTATTACTATAAGCAGACAAAAGACGAGGACGAGGGAACTCTGCTCTATGCCGAACCGAGCAAGTCAAGCGAAATTCTTACGGTGAATGATGAGGACATCAGCGAAAAGACCACGGCTTCCGAATTTGTGTACACCGTGAGAGAATCGGACAAAAGCAAGAAGCTTGCGGCAGACGTAAAGGTAATATACAACGGCAAGCAGGAATTTGCATACACAAGAGAAATGCTCATGCCGAAGGTCGGAAAGGTAAAGCTTATAGATAATGACGGCGACGACGTAACAGATACGGTTGTCGTGTACGATTACGAAACCGTGGTTGTGAATACTTATAACAGCGGAATCAAGAAAATCGTTTTGAAATTTTCGGCAGAACCGATAGATTTGGACGCACACGATTTCAGCTATATTGAGAAGAGCGGCGAAAAAATCGATGCTGACGCTTTGGAAGAATGGGATGTGCTGAATATCTGCAAATCCGATAAAAAGTTTATAGCGTATGTTTCAAACGAAAGCGTTTCCGGAAAAATCACGGCTGTAAGCAATGACGCTGACGAAACCACGCTGACCGTAGATGATGAAAAAGCACCGCTTTCCGAGAAATTCATTGAAAAATCGGGCGAACTCAAGGTCGGCAACAAAGGTATTTTCTATAAGGATATAATGGGCAGAATAGTGTGCGTCGATTACAATTCGACAAGCGGAAGAAACTATTCCGTTATATTAAAGGCAAAAATGGAGGAATCCGCAAGCAATGCGGCAATTTTCAAGTTCTTTACAAAGAATAATAAAAAGGAAAGCGCAAAGGGCGCGGAAAAAATAAAAATTAACGGCAAGGCTTACAAACCGCAGGCGGCTGTTGATGAAGTGAACAGAATGGGACTTTATCGGCTCGTTGTGACAGATTCCAACGAAAAGGGCGAAATTACAAAAATAGATTTTGCGGAGGATAAATCCGAAACAGAGGGATATAAAGGATATGACAACGATAATTTCACGTTGGATAAAAACATAGCGGAAGTGCGTTTTTATAACAATACCGGCGCCGGCTGCCACGTGACAAGCAGTACAATATTTTTCAGTATTCCTCAGGACAAAACAGATGAAGAGCTTTATAAAGCACAGGATTACAAACGTGTCTATGATATGGATACAACAATAAATAATGTACAGTTTTATGACCTCGATAGGTTTAACAGACCGGCATGCGTAGTTATTTCGGATTACGACCTTTCAACACCTCCAGGACAGGAAAACGTTGATTTGCAGGACGAAATATTTATAGTATCGGATATATATCAGGTTATAGACGGTGATGGCGAAGAACGCACACGCCTCTGCGGATATCACAAGGATTCGTATAAAGAATATTATATTGCGGAAGAGGGAGCGCACAACGTATCAAACTTCATGACGCCGAACGGTCCGGAAAGAATGGGAAATCCCGTACCGCAGAACGACCGCACAATGTGGGGATTTGTAGGTCATGATTATAAGCAGATTAAAAAGGGTGATATTATGCAGCTCGGATATAATACGGACGATGATGTTGCTTTTTACAGAATGTTGTGGTCGTCGGAGCTTCGAGGCACGAAGATTCATACGGACGCAAGCGGGAAATGGGGCGGAGATGATTTGATTTTCGTTGACCCCGGTGAGCTTTATGAGATTAACGAAAATCCGGGTTCGGCGCAGAATCCGAACTTCATGTCGATAGGCTATACCGCATACGGCGAAATTACCGATGTTCAGGACGATTGGTTCAGATACAAAACAACATTTATGGTACTCGATAACAACAGCGTGAAAAAAAGCACGGCAGAACGCTCGATAAGAAACGAAAGCAGCGTATATATCATAAAATTGCAGGACAAAGGCGCATCGGTTACAAAAGGCTCTGTAAGCGATATTACGCCGGGCGATAAATGCTTTGTTCATGCAAGGGATAACCATTGCTGGTATATGGCTCTAATCCGCGGTGCGGAATAAATAATGTAACCACAGGCATTGAAAATGCCTTAAATTAAAAAAAGGAGATGTTTTAAATGAGAAAACGGTTAGGTCTTTTTTTGGCAATACTTATGATAACGGGTTGTATGAACGGTGCAGCCTCCGCAGAGAGCAAAGCGGCGGCAAACGACGCAGTATACGGTTATCAGAGTGTGGATTTTGAAAATTACAAAGTAGGCGATGTAGTAATAACAACACCTAAAACAGGTCCCGGACAATTTTCTGCGGACGGTATGCTTTACGGCTGTGTCGAAGGAAACACGACAAACGACAGTGCAGAATTTGTTATAGCCGGTGATGGAAATAATAAATACATTAAAATTACGGATAAAGCTTCGGGCGGTGCGGATTATCTTAATTTCAGAATGGTAAATAATAATTCGGCGTTAAATGACGATATGGATTATTTCGTTTTGAAAGCAGACGTTAAAAACGGCGATGATGAGGCAAGCGCACTTTCATACCTTGGTTTGTTCAGAAATATCAGATTTAACAACGGCGGCAAGCTTGCGACCATTGATGGCACAATAAGCTATCAGCTTCCGAAAAGCTACGGTTGGGACGAATATATGTTCGTTGCGGACAAAGCAAATCAGAAGATGTATACTGTTGTAAACGGAGTTATAACGGATATTGTATGCACAGACGGTGCATATGCTTCGCAGAACAGCTTCTATTACTTACAGTTTTCAACACAGCATTCGGGTGGCGTCGGAACATTCTATATCGATAATATGGAAATGTACGGAGTGAAGAAAGCTACCAATGAAGTAAGCTGCACACTGACGCCTGATGAGAATAATAAAAACGTTGTATGGGCAGAATTTACACACCCTGTAAAATTCAGCGAATCCAACATTACGGCAGACGGTGCAACGGTAGCCTCCGTTACATATGAAAACGGAAAATATAAAATCACATCAACAGGCACGGAAAACGGATACAGTTTAATAATTTCCGGAGTAAGCGATGTTTTCGGAACGGTATGCCCGAATAAAGAAGTGTCGGTCGGAGCAGATAATAATAGAAAATTCGGTTATCAGAAAGTGGATTTTGAAAATTACAACGTAGGTGATGCAGTAATAACAACGCCTAAGAGCGGTCCGGGACAATTTTCTGCGGACGGTAAGCTTTATGGCTGTGTTGAGGGGAATACAACAAACGGCAGTGCCGAATTTGTTATAGCCGGTGATGAAAATAATAAGTATATTAAGATTACGGATAAAGCTCCGAGCGGTGCAGATTACCTTAATTTCAGAATGATAAACAATGATTCGTCATTAAACGATGATATGGATTATTTCGTTTTGAAAGCGGATGTAAAAAACGGCGATGAAGAGGCTAATGCACTTCCGTATCTCGGTATGATGAGAGGAATACGTTTTAACGATGGCGGTAAGCTTGAAGATATTTCGGGTGCAGGTACGGGAACATATCAGCTTCCGAAAAGCTACGGCTGGGACGAATATATGTTCGTTGCGGATAAGGCAAATCAGAAGATGTATACTGTTGTAAACGGAGTTATAACGGATATTGTATGCACAGACAATGCATATGCTTCGCAGGGCAGTTTCTACTATTTACAGTTCTCAACGATGTATTCCGGTGGTGTCGGAACGTTCTATGTAGATAATATGGAAATGTACGGAATTAAGGCGGAAGAAAGCAAGAACATATGCACGGTTACACCTCCGGCGCCGGGCAGCAATGCACTTGAGATAAGCTTCAACTATCCTACGAAATTGGAAAAAGATAATATTATAATAGCCGGCGGCACTACTGTTGCAAATTTAAGTTTCGAAAACGGAAAATACATTGCAGAGCTTTCGGGTCTTGCGGCAAATAACGAATATACAGTTATAATAAACAGTGTCGAAAATATATTCGGTGTAGCAAGCGAAACGTTGGTAACAAGATTTACTACATCGGATTTGGAAATGGAAAAAACATATCTCAAAACAGATGACCGCTTCAACGGAAAAGAAGATTTTGAACACTATAACAATGTCGGTATCATAGCATCGGAAACGAACAGCACGGTTGATATTGTAAGCAATGTATCGGGAAAGAATATCAAGGATATATGGCCCACATCTACCGGAAGCCAAGGCGGAGTTGAATATTCACTTGTTAAAGAAGGTGATAACACCGTATTCAAAATCGGCGTTCCCGGTATAGCGAAAAGCGGCGAATACTCAACAATACTTCAGCCGAAGCCGGACGTAAACTGGTCGCAAGAAGCAGCAGGCAAGGTATACGTATATTCCGCAAAATTCAAGAGCGGCGGAGAAAACGAAAGCCCGTTTTACTTGGCTAATATAGATGGATATTTAAACATATACTGCCAAGACGGAAGAGTAGGATTTACCGGTAAAAAACTATACAAAGCTTTTGAACCGGGCGAATGGGTTGATTTTAAATATATAGTTGACTGCACGGGCGATATGATGAAGCATTACGCAATATTCAACGGCAGAGTTATAGATTCTTATGAGAAGAATATCGAAATTAAAAACGGTAATCCGAGATTCGGTGTAAGCTACGCCGTTGGCGGTGCGGAAAACTGCTCGCTGTATTTTGACGATATAGAAATTTACACAACACTCGGAATAAGCGGAAACCTTAAAGCAGAGCTTGTAAAAGCGGAAGCTAAACCGGGCGAGGGCGCAGTTGTAAAATTCAACTATCCTGTTTTGGGCTTCACAGCGGCAAGTGTTTCATCTGCCGATGAGATAGACGACGTTAAGCAGCTGAGCGACGGAAGCTGGCAGATACGCTTCAAAGCTCCTCTTGCAGCAGGAAGCCACAGTGTAGTATTAAGTGGTATATCCGATGTATACGGCAATACACTCGACAGCGCAGAACTTTCGTTCAATGTAGTATCGGGCGGAAGCTTCGAGGGAATAAGCAAAATGTATGTTACGGCAGACAATGTTGTAATAGAAACAAGCAACACAGGCGCACCGATAGAAAATGCAAGCGTTATTGCGGCAGGATATGACGCAAGCGGCAAGCTGACAGCTATTGAAATTAAAGCTGCACAGACGGTTAAAATGGGCAATGATACATTTGAATTTAATTCAATAGGTAAAGCCGATAATTATAAGGCATTTATCTGGAACAGCTCATATGCACCGATATGTTCAAGCGAAGCTAAATAATAAAACAGGGAATCCGGCGGTGTATAACCGCACCGCCGGAAAATGTGTTATAAAGTGTCAAGGAGAAAAGTATGGCAAAAAATAGATTATATAAGCTGATAGTTCCGCTGCTGTGTATTACACTCGGCACGGGAGGAGTTTCGGCAAAGGAACACCTTTCGACAGGCGAAGGTTTCTTCGAAGGATATTCTGACTTTGAAGACTTTAATATCGGGGTTGCGGCAGATTCAAAAGGTGTATATACCAATATAAGAAATGCTTCGAATGCACTGAAAGATATATGGTCGCTGAATAAAACAAACGGCAACTTAAAGGTTGCGATAGACGAAACAGCAGATAAAGACGGAAATGCAACAAAAGCATTGCACTATTATGTTGAGGGTACGTCAAAAAGCGGAGATTCGGATTTGCTTTTGCAGGCACGCCCCGATATTTCCGATTGGAATGCGAAAACCTTAGGCAAATATTATGTATATAAACTCAAATTCAAAAGCGGCGGTGACGGTCACGGATATTTTAAAGGCAATTATCCGAACAACTGGGCAGAATGTGCTACGATTGACTGGTCAACCGGCAAAGCAAATTTCGGAAGCCCTGCGGATAAAGAAGCGTTTGCACTTGACGAATGGGTTGATTTTACATTCATAGTAGACCGCACGGGTGCAAAAGACGTGCAGTATATGCGTTTCAACAGTTCGGTCGGTGAAAAAGAATTTAGCCGTGAAGCACCGAAAAGAATGAATATAAAAAATTCCGAACCGAGATGGCTGATGTGGCTTTGCGGAGGCTCTTCCTCCCCCGAAAATCCGTCGCTCTATATTGACGATATAGAGATATATGTAACAGATTATAAAATAAGCTGCCCCTTGGACGGCAAAACGGGAATTGAACCGTCAAAAACAATCACTCTCAATATTGAGGGAGATATTGACGAAGCGACTATTAATACAATAACGGTAACGGCAAACGGAGAAAATGCGGATATTGAGAATATAAGCTGCGAAAACGGAATATGCACGGTTACCCTGTCGGAAAAGATGAAAGATTTCAGCGAATATACGGTTGATTTCTCAAATGTATGCGGAGAAACCGGATTGAAAAAGGCTGTATCTCCGGCGGTATTCAGTACAACCGGCAAGCTGGAATTTACGGCTGCGGTTTCTGCCGAAAAGATGAGTGTAAACGCACTTACGGACGTTTCGGCTATCGGGAAAGGCATTATACAAACGACATTTACAGCGGAAAATATAACAAACGTTACGGCAGAAAATGCGGTTTTATGCGCAAGACTCATGAAAGACGGAGAGATTATGGGCATGAATTATCAGGTGCAGAACATCGCATACGGCGAAAAAGCCGTACTTAAATCCGCATTTCTTGTGCCGGACGATACATATACAATAGAGCTCTGTGCGAAAAACTCATTAAACGGAACGGTTTATTACACCGATATATATTCGGTAACGAAAAGCGGTATTACAACTACGAAAGCTCCGGAAGAAGAAAACTTCGCAAATATGAGCGAATCCGTTTCGGAAAGCGGCAAGGTTAAGTTTTATAATCTTACATTCGGCGAAAACGGGAAATCCGAAGAAATTTCTTTACTGAAACCGGGACTGACCGAAGCGGCGGCAAAGGTGGACGCACAGGGAGAAAAAATGCTCATCGGCGTGCTTAAAAAGGACAATGCGATAGCTGCCTTGTCGTATCATGTCCGGGATAAGGACGGAGCTTCAATGCACACGGCGATATATGTGCCGAACGATGGCAAATATACGTTTGAAACGTTTGTATGGAGCGATATACTCGGAACAACGGCATATATGCCGAAAATCGGAATTTCATCTGATTCGGAGGGAAATTGACGTTATGGCAAAACGATTACTGGCTATATTATTGCTTGCGGTAATTGCCGCAAGCGGCGGCATTGTTTGTGCCGAAGAAAATGCAGAAAATCTTACTGTTTTTCGCTGTGATGACTTTGAAGATTATGAAACCGGTACGCTTTGCGAGGGCTCAAAGGTATATCCGCTTGAAGGCGAAAACGCAGGAACGGGCGTAAAAAGAAGCGACGGCGGAAACTTTAAAAATGTTAATGCAGAGGGCAAAGGTGGTTTTGCGCTTTCTTTGAACAGCGGCATAAACGGCAGCATGGTAAAAACCAAGGGCACTGACGGAAGAGATACAAATGCCGTTCAGATTATGCGTACAAAAGGAGCTTCCGTAAGCTCGGCGAAGCTTTCACTGAATCCTTTTTCAGATATATCTACAGCGCATCTTAAATATTCTATAGATATACGAAACGGCGGAAAATGCGGAAATCCGGGAGAACCGGGATATACAAAAGCCGTAAACAATTATTTCGGCAGCCTGACGCTGCTCGGAATTACGCTTAATTTCAGCGATAAAAGCATAAAATTCGGCGGCAGCATGACGTCAAATCCGCCGGTGTCGGACAAATTGATTGAACGTGTTTTGCCGGACAACGGCGAATGGTTTACGCTTATTGTGGACATTGACGCATTAAGCGGCAAAGCAGCTGTGTATATAAACGACAGAAAAGCCGGCGAACAGACATACGGCGGCAGATACAAGAAAATAAGCGGTGCAGAGCTTTCTGTCAGCATGGGAGAATCCAAAACGGATGAAAATGCCGTGTATCTTGATAATATCAAAATAGAAAAAAGCAGCATGACGGCTGACGAACTGGAAAGATATTATGCGGATGGGCTTTTTAAACCGTTGGGCGAAAATGCATTCGTTATGTATCCCGGAAGCCCGAAGGTATATTTCGGCGACAGCGTGGGATATTTCAGCGAGGACGGCAGCCTTGCGCCTCTGATGTCGGACGGCAAAATCTATGCTCCGATAAGATATGTTGCGGAAAAATACGGATATACCGTTTCATGGGAAAATGAATCGGCTGTCTTAAAAGGCGAGAAGAATATTGAAATTCATATCGGGTCGCTTGCATATACCGTGAACGGCGAAAATACTTTGGGAAGTGCCGCTCCGATAATAGAAAACAATGCGACATATGTGGAGATAAACGATATTGCGATGCTGTTTGACAAAACGGCAAAAACAGATGAATCCGGACTTTCGGTTATCGTAAAAGGTCCGGAGAACGTAAAAGGACTTGACAAGCTTGTGGAACTTTATCCGGAAGCAAGCCTCGGATTTGAGGTTGAGGGCGGCTGGTATACGCAGGCGGACCTCACAAAGGCAGCAAACTGCTCCGTTGAGGATTTGGCAGTGACATGGGGTGTCGGCGGCAGAGTAAATCAGGGCACAAGCTATGAAATGCAGCGATACGGCGGAATAGAGCGTTCGACGGAGCACGTAAAGAGCGGAAAATATTCCGGCAAATGGGCAAATCATCATTATTACCCTACGCTTATGTCGAACGGCGTTCCGACGGACTGGACGCAGTACAACACTCTTTCGTTCTGGGTTTGGTCTGACGTGGCGACAGGCGAGAGAATAACGGTAGGTGCGGTTTCAAATCCGCATGAAAACTACAGCGACTACTCAATGGGCGAATCCACAGTGAATTTCTTATATACACAGTTCTTAGTGGATTTCACAGGTTGGAAACATATCGAAATGCCGCTTGCGGATTTCAAAAAAAGCACCGAACAGACGATAGGCTTCGGCAAGGTTGACGGCTTGTATTTTTATACGAGAGCGTTCGACTACGAACCGTATCCGCAGACAGTGTTATATCTTGACGATATACGCCTTGAAGTTTTAAGCGCGGAACAGCAGAAAGAAGCTACGGTAAATTATCGTGCATCGCTGGACGAAAAAGACGAAAAGCTTGCGGAACCGAAAGACTACGTACTTGACGTACCGGACTTGTTCCGTGATGTGAGTCTTGTTGATTACGGATATATTCTGGAATATAAAAAGGCTATCCAAAACGGAGATACAAGCGTTCAGCCGAAGCTGGACGTAATATACAAGCAGTACGGCATTAAAAACGATACGTACAAATATTCCGATTTAGTGGTAACGGATAAGATTGATATTGGCAAAGAAGAACTCAGCATGGATAAGGTAAACTGGAACCATAAGTTCCCGGAGGTGCTGAATCAGCCTAAAAACGGCAGAATCGAAATGCAGGCATATTTCAAGGAAGCACGTGCCATGTACGGCTACAATCCGAAATTTTTGCCGGCGGTTACCACAAGCCACAACGGCTTCAGATTCATGTTTTACGGGAACCGTGCAATTGAATATGCCGATTATGAGGGTAATTGGCATTTCTACGACCTTTCGGCGCAGATAGACCGTTTCTGCCGCGAAACGCTGAAGCTTGATAAATATACGGTTCGTGACGGCGGATTTTATGATGAAACCAAAATGCGGTTTGATAAAGACGGCGACGCATATGCCGTGATTATGGTTCAGGGAACGACAACAGAGGGCGGTTCGATGGTTACAAGTATTCTGGCGCATTCGAGAGATAATCTGAAAAGCTGGAAATTTTACCGTCTGCCCCGACCGTTTGCAAAAATGGAGATTCTCGATACGCATAACAAGGATTGTCTGAATGACCCTCCGGTTATAATGTTCCACAATTACTGGAGCAACAATGATGACCAGACAGGCTCGTTCGTGATTCCGGAAAAACAGTCGGACGGTATGCTTGTAATTCCGGAGGAAACGCTGTATTGCGACAAGCCGGTAATCTGTACGTCGCAACATTCCGGCAAGGCGAATTTCTGTGTTACCATAGGAAACAAAGTATTCTTTGTATACGGTGTATGCTGGAGTGAGGACAGAAGCGAAGAAAAGAAACAGCTTGCGTATTCGGCGATGCCGAAAGGACATCCGATGCAGGCACTGCTCGACGGCGAGCTTTCAAAATATACCAAAATACCGGGCGTGCCGACATATATAGTGGAATATGACAAGACGGAAAAAACAATCTCCGATCCCGTATTCCTGGGTTATGCCGGTTCGGAATATTGGGACGCTCATAACTGGGCATCAATTGCCGTTGATTCCGAGGGCAAGCTGAATGTATTTTTAATCGGACATCATTTTCCGCTTTTATATACAAAAAGCAAAAATCCTGCCGATATATCGGAATGGGAGCCTATTGAGGCAATAAGCAGCGGTATTTCCTATGCGTCCATGAATATCGACAAAAACGATACGATATATGCGGTTACGAGAAATTCCAATGACGGATATATATTCAATATTTGCCTTGAAAAAAAAGAAAAAGGCGGTCAGTGGGAAGAAAGCAAGATTGTTCAGTATTGGAAACAATATTATATGGTATGGAACGATGATATTTATATGGATCCCGAGGACGGAGCGCTGTTTGTTACGTTCAGGAGTAAGGCGAGTTGGATGGAATTGTATGCCGATGAATGGGCGGCAAAGGATTTCATATTCCCGGAACAGTCGCAGCGCCTTACAGATGTTTCACCTGTAGGCACGGCGAAAGTGCCTGTACGTCAGTATGCCAATGCCGGCAGCACAATTCGAGGCGAGCATACCGGAGTTGTAAGCTACGACGGCGGAAATACATGGAAACTTGTTACAACGGAAGACTATATACCAAAAAAGAAATAGTATACAGGGGCTGTATAAAAATGCACAGACCGCATAAAGCACTATTTTTTTAAAGCCCCTAAAGAGGGTGCAGCAAAGCGAAAACGTTTTTGCTACACCCTCACTTTTCAAATACGGAGGAAAACATGGAAAATTTAAAAAAAGCATTTTCTTTTATAAAAGGAAATATTGAAATAAAACCTTATATATGTGATGAAAAAGGTAAAAAAATCGACATTGCATATCATGCGGAAGTCAACGAAAAATATTCAACGGTGCACATTTCGTCCGAAAGCAGTCTTTGGCGTGACGACTGGTATATAAATTATAACGACAATGAAACGATATGCAAGCGTGTAACGGAGAATATATCGGGGAAAACGCTGAAAATCAAAGAATCGGGATTTACGGTTTCGGGGATTGATTTCGGAAAAGATACGCATGACGATTATTTTTATCACCCAGAAAACGCAAGAATTTATGAAACACTGACATTTCCGATAGACTATTCGAGAGATAAAGACAGCGCAAACAATTCCGAATTTGATGTGCAGGCAGGCACAAAATGGGCGGATGCCGAAGTGGTTTCGGAAAGAATAGGCGCAAGCCCGTATCAGCCGTTTCCGGCAATTTTAATCGGCAATTACAAATCATGTTACGGTATAGTCCACGGCACGCTGAGTCAGAAAATATTTTTTCATAATTATTTGTTGAAGCATGAAAACGGCACAGTTACCCTTGATGTGCTTTCATCATTTAAAGATGTCGGCGCTCTCGAAGCGGAAAACGGCAGAATATTAACAGACGAATGGTATTTCGGCAAAACAGACCATGCGGAAAATTTTGAAAGAATATTTGAAAATTATACGCCGTATTTGAGAAAACGTCTTGCCGGAGCTGCCGGGAAATCGGAGGCAAACAGAAAATATGTTTCGTGGGGCTCGTGGAACGACGGAATTTTCCGTAACGTGAGCGAAGAGCTTATTTTGAAGGAAGCAAGGTTTTTGCGGAAAAATTTCCCTACGGTAAAATGGATTCAGCTTGATGACGGATATTCGCATATGAAAAAAATCGCACACGGACTCGGTGTTCCGTATGAGGGCGATGCGGGAATAGATTCGGGAAAATTCCCTCACGGATTGAGATATTATACGGATGAAATAAGAAAACTCGGATTGCACCCGTCAATCTGGGTCGGCGGATTTTGTCCGTGCGATACGCCGATATACAAAGAGCACCCGGAATGGTTTATAGATTATACATACAGGATAAGCACAACACAGCCGCTTGACGTCAGCATAGACGAAGTGCGTGAATACATGAAAAATGCTATTAAAAAACTGGTGCTTGAATACGGTTTTGACGGAGTTAAACACGATTTCTGGAGCTATGCATTCGAGGACAGTCACGATTTGTATAAAAACAGGAACCGTTCAGGATATGAAAACAGGCGGTGGTGGCTGCGTACAATACGTGACTGTATTCCGGAGGACGGATATTTGCAGACAGGCTGCGACCTCGTTATGGCAAATCCGTTTTTAAGCGAATTTTTTACAAATTACCGCTACGGTATAGATATTTCCGGCGGCAATTGGGAATATGTGAAAACAAGTATGCAATGGGGTGCGGTATGCTTTGCAACGCATACGGGAGATTTGTTTGCACCGAACAGCGATTCGATAGGACTTTTGCCGTCCCTTTCCGAAACGGAAGCTATGTTCTGCATAAATTATTGCATGACCACACATTCGCTTGTGGAGATTGCCGGTAAGCTCAGCGAATCCAAAGACGAAAACAGGCTGAAAAATCTGAAAAAAGCCGTCTGCAATCCGAACAACGGTCAGGATGTGTATTTTGTGGGTTTCGACTATCGCCGCAGCGGACGTTCGATTCCGCAGATTATGTATTTTAAGACGCCGCATTTTTCGTGTAAAGAAAATGCAGCCTGTATACCTGTGAGAACTGTGGGATTTTTCAATATTGATGAAGAAAAAAAGACGTTTACGGTGAAACTTTCGGATATGGGACTTTCTGATGGAAAATATATTGCAACGGACGTATGGAGCGGAGAAAGCTTTGAATTTAAAACCGAATTTTCGGTTTCTGCGGAAGCGCACGGAAGCCGTTTGATTGCCGTAAGCCGCTGCGAGGGAATACAGCTGCTTGACGCAAACGTAAGAATTTTGTCTGCCGAATCAAACGAAAATTCGATTACGTTTGAAACGGATTATGCTTCCGACGATGCGGAACTTCTGTTTAACAGAGCACCGAAAAAGCTGCTGTTTGACGGTGAAATACTGCCGTGCATAATAACCGGCGGCAAAGCAGAATGCAGGCACCTCGGCAAAGGTACGGTAATTGCGGAATTTTAATTAAAAAAGAGTATTTACAATTTTCGTATTTTATGCTATACTATATTTACAATATGACAGAATGGAGATTAACATTATGATACGTTCTTTTTGCAATGAAATGGAGTTTCCGAAAGAAGCGGAGGAAATTTTTTCGGAAACATATGATAAGCTGCTTGCCGATAAAAATTCATTAAGCAGAATATATGAAATTATGGATTCGTATTTTATGGGCAGCGACGATTCGCACGTGGCGGCACTGGAAGAAATCGCCGACAAGCTCGGCGTACATAAATATACGCTTAATATGGTGTTTTTGATTATGTCGGCAAAGCCGCTTAAATATATGTATTATATAAAAGGGTATTCGGACGAGGTTTATCATAATACCATGAAAGATTTGCGTTATAAGCTTGATGAATGTTTTAAACGTCATGGTGTGTGGGGAACATACGAGCTTGAATGGTATCGTTTTTTCATGAAATGCGGTATATTTGCGCTCGGACGTATGCAGTTTCAGCCTATGGTTTCGGAAGAAGATTACGGAGATTATACAAAGAAAGGCGATACGGTCTATGTATGCCATATCCCGTCGGGTTCATCGCTTAAAATCGAGGATGTTTACGATTCCCTGGACAAGGCATATGAATTTTTCGGCGGCGAGGGTGAAATGACGTTCAGGTGTACTTCGTGGCTTTTTTATCCGCCGCAGTATGAGATGTACAAACCAGGTTCAAACCTGCGCAATTTCTATGATATATGGGAAATGAGCGCTTCCGATACTACCAATTCAAATTTTTGGAGAGTGTTTTACAAAGAGCCCGATGCGGAACTGTCGGAAATTGTTCCGAAAACAAGTCTTGAAAAGAGCTTGCTGGAGCATATGAAAAACGGCGGTACAATGGGATATGCAAGGGGATATTTGAAATATTGCCCGAAATATCACGGGAAAATGAATCACGGGAAAGTAAAGGAATAGCTTTATAAAAGTAAAGGCGGCTGCGAAAACAGACTGTTTCGCTGCCGCTTTTAAGTTTAATTTTCAATCGGAATCTTTACCGAAATTTTAATATACTTGTTCTCCGCACCCGAAAGCTGTATGCCGTATTCATTGCCGTACATAAGCTTAATGCGTGAATTTATATTGTGTATGCCGATATGGCTCGACGTAGGCGTTGTGTAGGTATCGGCGGAAATCGGTTCGGCAAGCGATTTGTTCAGGCGATTCTGTTTCTCGGACGGCATGCCTATACCGTTATCCATTATAATACAGTTTATGTGATCGTCGGAAGCATATATTTTTACATAAATTATGAGCTTGCGTGCAAATAAATTATTATGCTTTACGGAGTTTTCGGCTATAGGCTGAAGCAGCATATGCAGAATCTTGCAGTCAGCAAGCTTCTCGTCCGCATTTATATGGTAGTTGAATCTGCCGGGATAGCGTATTTTTATTATGCTGAAATAATTTTCGAGCAACTCAACCTCGTCATTCACTGTCGTATACGGCTGTTCCGTAATCGTATAGCGCAGAATCTTCGAAAGAACGTTTGTAATATCCGCAATAGGCTCAACATCGTTCAGATATGCCAGTGAGGATATGCAGTCGAGAGTATTATACAGAAAATGCGGATTTATCTGCGCTTTCAGTGCATAGAATTTATATGCCTTGCTTTCGATTTCTTTTTCGTATATCGTCTGCTGATTTTTGAAAATCTGCCGTATCAGCTCGCGGTTTTTGCTGACCATTCGTGATATATACTTGGCTATTTTATCAAATTCGTAGCTTGTCTGCTGCGGTATCTCAACGGTTTTGTTCAATATTATGTATTCGCTTAGAAAATCGGAAATCTGGTTAATGGGTTTCATTATATATTTTTTGTATATAATCTGGAAAAGAATCAGCAGAGAAAGTATAATGAAAAATGCCTGCACAATGAAAAGCTTGAACAGCGATTGGCGTTCAAACAGATTGTTGCCGGAAAATACTTTGCCGCATATTTTCCATTCCGTTCCGCCTATATCGCACGAATAGGTTGATATAACGGAAGCCGGGTTTTTCTGCTGCTTGATATATATCGGTTTTCCCTGCGATTTCAATGCAATTTCCACCGACGGACCGTATGCGAAATATCTTGCGTATTCCGGTATGTTTATTTTTGAAACAAGTACGGAAATGCCGATAATATAATTTTCCACGCTTTTTGTATTGCTGTATGTTACAGGCTGAGAATTGTATATATAGATTGCTTTGGGATTTTTTTCTTTATCATAAAAGAATGTTGTATACGGCTTATCTTTTACGGAATTTCGGTATATCCGAAGTATGTCCGAAATTATATTCTGTTCCGTATCGCTTGTTATTATTTTGTAATTTTGAGAATTGTCAAATAAAACGCTGTATACGTCCTCTTTGTTAATGTCGCGGAATATGAAAAGATTGTCCAGCATAGACGATTTGTGACCGCTGTCATCATCTTTCAGAAGATATACGCTGTCCGAATACAGCCGTTTCTGCATATACTGCATGGAATCTACGGTCGAAGCGATTCTGCCTTGTGTGGATATAACATATTCCCTTAATCTGTCCGATTGCTCGCTTTTCTCCTGCTTGGAAAAAAACGCCGTGAAAGCAAGCAAAACAACAAGAAGTATGCAGAAAGACGCTCCGTAAAAATAAAATACTATCTGATTAATCTTCTTCTTTTTCATTGTAGCCATCCTCGCTGATTCCATGATTTTTTCTGTATAAATAAGGAGTTACACCGAAATGCTTTTTAAATGCTTTGCAGAAATGTGTGTAGTCGTAATGCAGAAATGCGGCAATATCACTTATTTTCATGTCGCTCTTTGAGAGCATATCGAGCGCCTTGTTCATTTTAAGCGAAATTATATACGCCGAAAAGCTGCAATTGAAATATTTTTGAAACAGCTGACAGCAATACGAAGTGTTAAGCCCGAACATATCGGCAGTTTCGGAGAGAGTAAGCTGCTCCATATAATTGTTATCTATAAATTCAATCATCTGTCTGAAACCTGCGTTCGAAATCTTGAATTTTGCGGACGGCACATCGTTGCTCAAAGAATTGTTTTTTTCAAATATGTTCTGAAGCTTTGACAAAATACGGTCGCAGTCCTGCGCCGATACGGGTTTCAGCATATAGTCAACAACACCGTGGCGTATTGCCTTTTGAGCAAAATCGAAGCTGCTGTATCCGCTGATTATTACAAAAAGTGCCTTAAGTCCTCGTTTTTTTGCGTGTTCTATGACGTCGAAGCCGTCCAAATCACACATGGATATGTCTGTAAATATGACATCGGGATTCAGCTTTACCATCGCATGAAGCGCCTCGGAAGAATTTGTCGTGGAATACACAAGCTTAAACGAATATTTTTCCCACGGGAATATTTTTTCGAGCTTAAGAAGCGTCATATAATCATCGTCTATTAGCATTACCGTATGCATAATGTTTAGTCACCTCACCTTTTTCTAAGTATAGTATATCATTTTATTTCACAATAGTCAATGGAAAAAAATCAAAACAACTAAAAGTATGACACAATTATAAATCCAGCACATTGAACAAAGGTATGGGTTTGTGATAAAATATAGATGCATTAAAAAATTATGAGGTGGTAAAAGCATGAAGAAAAAATTAAAAGCAGCAATTTTGATTGCACTTGCGGTTTTCCAAACAGGCGTATACGCAGACGCTGACGCACCGCTTGTTTCGGAGCGAGTGATTTCCGTTACGCCCTCCAATGAGGAAATCGGGATTGACGCTCAAAACTGTGAAATGGTTGTGACATATGCCGGCAACGTAGAAGCGGCGGATAAAACCGTACTTGTAAACGGTTCGGACGCATATACGGAAAGCGTAGCTTCCGAATCGGATAAGCTTGCGATTAAATTCAAGGATTTAAAAGAAGGCACAAGATATAAGGTATCTGTTGACGGAACGGACGGAAACGACATTACAACGTTTTTCACAACGGGTTTTTCCGATTTGAGATATTCCGCAAAATACGAAAAAGGCAGTTATACCGATTTTTACGGAAAACACGGCATAGGGACGGCGACTGTTACTAATAACAAATTCACTTTTTCCACAACAAACGAAAAAAGAAAAAAAGGCTGTTACGTTATGTCGCAGGTGCTGAATATTTCGGCAGATGAAAATCCGAAGATGGTAATCGGGCTAAGTTCCGAAAAGGCGGTTACGCTGAATGTGGCTTTCAACAAAACAGGTGATGATAAAGGTTTTAACGACAGCTTTGTAATTCAGCTTTCCGGCGGCGAAGAAGAAATCACAATAGATACAAAAGAAAACGAAAACTGGACGGAAACGATAACGCAGCTGATGCTCGAACAGGCAGAACCGATTATAAATACGATTAATATATCGCATATATATTTACTTTCCGATACTATGATAGGAACATATACGGGAACCCTCGATATATATGAAAATTTCGGAACGCCGGACGAAAACATAGTAACGGACAAAGCACTGAACGGAGGGAAAGTAACGGTTTCTCTGGGTGCAATGAAAAGTGTGGACGAAAAAGGTGCGTTTTTGGTTGCGGTATATTTCAATAACGGAAAAATGGAAAACGGCGTTTGCAAATATATAGACTTGTCGGACGGAGAAACCTCCGAGCCTGCGACGGTCGAGCTTGATACGCAGCCCGGCGGATATGTAAAAGCCTTTTTAAGACGGGGAATTAAAAATATAACAGCTCTTGCTCCGTCCGTATCGACGGCACAGAATTGAAAAAATATGCACCTACAGATTATCAGCCCACGATAGTTTGGTACGGTTTTAATAAAATTATGTGGGAGGAAAGGCATGAAAATTAACATGAGAATGAAAATTAATATTGCATTCGCAGCAATTCTTGCTATGTATATATCTATGTTCGGCGTATCGGCGGCAGGCGAATATATGTCCAAGGATATTATATACAGTATGGAATTTGAAAACAGCACCGCCGGCTTTGAGAGGCTTGCGGATTCAAACACAACCGTTAAATCCGTTGACGGAAAGCTTGTTATAAGCTATGTGGAATCCCAGCCGTGGCTGCCGTGTAATTCGTTTGAAATCAATGCGAGCGACGTAACGGAGATTATCATGGCAGCAGAATCGGAAGTCGATGTTATATATAAGATATTTTATTCGAAAGCTTCCACGAGTCCGGAATGGTCGGAAGATAGAAAAATGGAAGTCCGCATAAACGGCGGAGAAGGAATGAGAGAATACAAATTCGATGTTGCGAGCGACTCTAACTGGACGGGAACAATAACACGTTTCAGAATAGACTTTCTTCCGGTAAACAACGTTAAAACAAATACGGTCAAGACCGATTATATAAGATTTGCCGGAAAGGAAGTTTCATCAATAACGAAAGACGACAGCGGATTTAGATTTGAGCTTAATAACAACAGTGCGGCGGACGGCCTCGGAATAAACGAATCGGTAAGTGATGCCAATCTGGCAAACGGAACCTTGAGCGGTAATATCACAGGCTCGGATGCAGAGGTTCATACAAACGGAATCGAAGCCTTTGCCGCAAAGGATTACGGCAGTATATCGCTTAAATACCGCAATGCGACATCCGCCGAAAAAGCATACGTTTATTTTGCGTGTGACGGCAGCGGCGGGAAATACAGCGATGATTACAAATTTGAGCTTGATGTCGTACCGAATGATACGAAAATAAGAGAATATACGATTGCAACGGGCAATAATAAAAACTGGCTCGGAAACATTTCCGGACTTAAAATTATGTTCGGGGCGGATAGCGGAAGCTTCGAGATTGACGAACTCGGTGTTTATAAATATCCGTATACGATTTCGACAAGCAACGATATACTAAGTGTCAGCGGAAAGCTTTCTGCAAACGATACGGCAAATATACAGGTTGTAAGAGCCGAATATGAGGACATTCTTGAAGATATAGAGCAGGGCGGAAATTACTTTGACGCAGTTATATACACAGACGATGCGAAAACGGGAGCGGACGGAGAATTTGAATTTTCTTATCCACTCGAACCTAGCGAAGAACCGCAGAGCTTTGTTGTAATGCTTGCGGATTCGGGCAAAAGCTATACATCACGTATTTCGTATATAGACGCAGGTTATCCGGATAGGGCGCTTGCAAAGATAAACGCAGCGGTTGAGGACAAAAAAGGAATATACGATGAGGTTACAAAAGCTTATACATATCTCGGACTGGAAGCGTCAGGATATTACGATTACCTCGGAAAATATAACAATATATCGGATTTTGAAGCGCAGATGATTAAAAACGGCGTTTCGGCAGATTTAAACGAATTGGAAAAATCAATTGAAAAAGCTTCGGTATTTGCACTTATAAAGGGGTGCGCAGCGGCAGATCTGCCGGACAATGCAAAAAAATACGAAAGTGTATTAAATCTGGAAAAATATAATTCGTATTCAATCTACAGCGAGCTTGAAGCTTCCGAAAAAGCGGACGTTCTGTCGGCAACAAGAGAAACGGCGAACACACTGGAAGAATTAAGAGAAGGCTTTGAAGAAAAGGCTGTTATATTCGGTATTAAGTTTAATATGGGTGCAGATAAAGTCCGTAAAATCATAGAAGACAATGCGGAAGCAATAGGCGTGGACGCATCTTCGGCGGCAAAGCTCAAAAACCCCGATAAGGTATATATTGCACTTGCCGGACACACATATGCTTCGTATGAAGAAATCAGGAGTGCATATGCGGACGCCGTGAAGAAATGCAGGGACGATGAGAACAGCAATAGTAGCAGCGGTTCGGGTTCGAGCGGCGGCGGTGGCGGAGGTTCATCAATCAAGAAACCTACAATATCCGTTTTGCCAAATGTGACGGAACAACAGCCGACAAAAGAAATCTTTGCGGATTTGAGTGGTCACTGGGCGAAAGACAGCATAATAACGCTGTATAACAAAGGAATTATTTCCGGAAAATCGGAAAGTGAATTTGCCCCGGACGATTACGTTACACGTGAAGAGTTTATAAAAATGGCTGTCAATGCTTTCGATATAAAAGGCGGCGGAAACGTAAACTTCAGCGATACGGATTCGAATGCATGGTATTACGATTTCATATGCCGCGCCGTAAATGCCGGACTTGTAAACGGAAATACGGACGGCAGCTTCGGTATCGGCAGGAATATAACCCGTGAGGATATGGCGGTTATTATCTTCAGATATAAAAATGATATGAACCGTGCAGACGGTAATATGCAGTTTGCGGATTCCGAAGAAATTTCGGAATATGCGGCAGAAGCGGTAAAATCACTTTCAGGTGCAGGCATAATAAAAGGTACGGACGGCAGATTTGAGCCGAAAGCATATGCAACACGTGCGGAAACGGCCGTAATTATCGAAAGAATTTTATCGTATATAGGAGGATAAAAAGCATGGTAAAAAAATTATTGATATTTTTCACCCTTGTCGGTATGATTTGTTTTCCGCAAACCATACTGGCAGAACCGGCAAAATATTATACGGAGGCGGAGCTTACCGCATACGAAAACTTAAAAGGCTTTTATGAAACGTTTAATATTATTGACGGGGGTAAAAAAGCCGCAACTACAATGACGAAAGAGGAGCTTATGAAATATGCCGTTGCATATTTCTACGGCGGAATGCAGACGGATTATATCACTGCCGCAAAATCTGCCGGATTTCTCGACGCCAATGCAACGGAAGAATCGCTCGCTGCGACTGCGGACGGTGCAAATCTTGCAAAAGTTATCGTAAACGGGCTCGGTTATTCCGTGACGGCGAACAGCCTCGGCGGCTATCCGCTCGGATATACCGCAGCGGCATTGCAGATAGGCGCAGCAACGGGCGTATCGCTGAACGACGGCACCCCGATAACGTATTATACGCTTTTAAAGGTATTTGACAATTCGCTTGAAATTGCAATGCTCGAACCGAAAATCGGCTCGGATAAAGGCACATATGAGGTGTCCGATTCAAAGACAGTTTTGAAAGACGTATTCAAAGCAGAAAAATACAAGGGTATCGTAACCTCTGTGCCGGGCGCTAAGCTTCCTGGAGAGAAAGATGTAAAAGGCAATGCGGCGGCGATAGATTCCAATCTGTATGATACCGATATGGACTTGAAAGACCTGCTGGGTCATACGGTCGATTATTGGGTAAGTACGGAAGACCCCGACAAGCTGCTGTATGTAGGCAATTCTTATAAATATAACACAACGGAAGTTTATGAAGACGATATTATAGAAAAATACGATAACAGAACTTATTATATCTATAAAAACGGCGAAAAAACTTCAACGGAGAAAATAACGCTTGCCGACAATGCAAATATAATTTATAACGGCAGACCGGCAACGAAGATAACATCGGCAAGCATGAAACCGAATGTCGGCAGAATCGTTCTGCTTGATAACACGGGCGACGGAGATATAAACACGATTTTTGTGTATTCGTTTGATGTAAAAAGAATCGTTACAATAAAAAACACCGATAATACACTGTATTTCAAAGACGGCGACAGCATATGCACAAGCGACCTCGATACGCTCAGCATAACGAAAAACGGTTCTGATGCGGAAATCGGTTTTGAAAAGCTTGAAAAAGAGATGGTTGTATTGCTCGGCAGAGCCGATGACGGCAAAGGCGCAGTAATAGAATCGGTTACAAAGAAGGTTTCCGGAAAAGTCGATGCAATGTCGGAGGATTATATAACGATAGAAGATACGGAATACGGCATTTCGGAGCATTATATGCGTGAAAAAGACGTGTCAACCGGCGACAAGGCTTCGTTCTATATCGACAGCAACAACAGAGTTATCGCCGTAACGGATATATCCACGAAAATGACATACGGATATTTCATTAAATGCGAGTATTTAAGTTCTATGGACGCTGACCTCGAAGTTAAGCTGTTTGACGAAACAGGCACGATGCAGATATTAAAGCTTGCCAATAAAATCAATCTTAACGGCTACGGAAGCAAAAGCCCCGCTGATTTTATAGAAACCGTGAAGTCCGGCTCGGATAAGGTTCAGCCGCAGCTGATACAGTTCCAGCTCAACGGCGACGGAAAAATAAGCAAGGTTGATACGGCTTATAACTTCTCGAAAGCGGAAAACTATAAAAATATAGAACCTACGGGAAATGATGATGAAGAAAGCTTCCGCATTGTATATTCAAAAGACGATGGCAGCCTCGGTTATTACGAAATGCTCTTTTCGCTCGGCGGAAAGCTTGATACCAGCCGCGGACAGCTCACATTCCAGGTGCCGTCGAATCCTGCAACCGCAGAAGATAAGGATTATTACGTAACAAGCGCTTCTGCACTGGCAACGAGAGAATCTTACAATGTTGACGCATATGTAACAGGCAGCAATGCTTTTTCTCCCGATGTTTATGTGGTCTATGACAAGGGTGCGACAAAAACAACGTCTTATATGGGGGTAATAAAATCCATAACGCCCGAAATAGGGGAGGACGGAGAAACGGCATACAGGGTAATAGCATACGGTCCTCCGGGAGCAGACTGCAACGTATTGAATTACAAGGTTGATTTGAATAATGTAGAGGGATATTACAACGGTAGCAAGAAATTCAAGGCAGATGTCGGCGATTTTCTGATGCTCAACCGTACAGACAGGGAGCTCACAAGCGCACAGATGGTTTTCGACCTCGAAACAAAAACGTTCAGCAGAAACTCATACGGCTACGGAAGCTATATGAGAACGGACTACGGCGCAGTATACCGGAATCTTGACGGCGTAATAACCGTAGCTCCGATTGATAAGCTTGCGAAAATAGAAGAGCTGCAAGCACTTATGGCAAATACGACAAGTGCGGCAGAGCTTGCGGATTATAAAAAGCAGATTAGGAATATAGAACGTGAATTTGTTGTTTATAAATCGAACAGCTTCCGCCGGGTTCAGGTTAAGGTATCCGACAGCGGAAAAGTTACGGTAACGGACGGAGCGCAAAACCTTTATATTGCGTATAAAGATAATCAGACCGATTATTCAAAGGTTATGGTATATACAAGCGAAGGCTATGTATGGACTATCGTCGAGTACATTTTTTAAGGAGGAATTTTAATATATGAAATTTAAAAGAATATTGGCACTTGTGATGCTTGCCGCCGTCCTGCCGTTTTCGGCTGCGGCGCAGGAGCAGCTGCCGCAATACAGCGACCCGTTTCGTGCCGAGGATGAGGAAGAAGTAAAATGTATTTTCGATACAAAATTCCCTGACCCTCTCGACAGACGAAACATGAGATATATGGTTTCGGGCTGGGCATATGACGTAGTCGGCGGATATGTTAAACGTGCAGACGGCGGCGGATTGCTTGTAAAGGACGAATCGGAAGAGCTGCCGACATCTTTCGCCAGAGAACTTGAGCCTGTGCAGTTCGGCGAGGTCGAAATGGCAATGAATGTTCATTTCTCGAATAATTTAGAAGGTGCATACTGGGGTGTGTACAGCGATAAAAAACCGATTTTGAAGCTTGTTGTCAAAGGGACGAATATTGTTCTTGAGGGCAAAGACAAAGATACCGTAGTAGTGCTGAACCACAAGCTTAACTGGTATTATTTCAAGCTTAGCATAGATGTTGATAAGAGAATCATAACAAGAGTGCAGGTAGACGGCTCGACGGTTGCGGAAAATATTCCGTTTTTGACCGATATATCCAACATGGACGAAGTAATATTCGGAACATCGGAAAAATGTACCGGACAATTCCAAATGGGATATTTCAGTATGTACAGAGGATATAAAATACGTGAGTTGTTTGAACACGGCACATCAATTGTGCCGGCGGACTGGAAAGTAATAAGCGGTTCGGCAAAGACAGAAAATTCTTCCATAGTTCTTGACAACAGCGGAAACGGCTCTGTTGTACGCCGTGATTTCACAAGGGAAACAAGAAAAACGGCTTCCGAATTTTATATTGAAGCTCCCGGCACGGGTTCGGGGATTGAAGTTGCCGTAAAGGACGGCGATAAAAACGTGTTCTCGGTGCTTACAACCGAAAAAGGCTTTGCATACAAGACAAATAATCAGGGTGCAAAAGAATTTTATACACGTATGCCGAGCGTAGCCTATAATTTCAGTGTAAGAACGGATTATGACAAGCATACGGCAGATTTGTACATGAATAACCGCATAATGGAAAATAATATACCCATTGCTTCGGATATTACGGGTGCGGATAATATCACGCTTGTGCAGACCGGCGGAATGGAAAAATCAGGGGTAACCGGAGTTATGGTATACCCCGTTATAGAATACGATAACTACGTACCCGAACCGGTTGTACCGGAAAAAGACGATATAGACATTATAATGCAGATGTGCCCCATGTGGAATGAAGGTTATCATTTCGGATATGATGCACTTAAATCAAGTCCCGGCAGAGAGCCTCTCATAGGCTGTTATGACGAGGGCAGTCCGGAAGCCTCCGACTGGAATATAAAACATATGGTGGAACACGGCGTTGATGTCCGCGAATCCACATGGTACAGGACGAGCGGAGGTCCGACTCCGGTAAGAGAATATAATTTGCAGGGTCAGTATAAGGCGATGCAGAATGCCAAATATGCGGATAGAATGAAATGGTTCTTAAAATGGGAAAATTCCGGCGGCAGCGGCGGTTCGACAGGTGAAGAAAATCTTAAAAACTTCCTTACAACTATTGCGCCGTTCTGGATTGAGTACTATTTCAAAGACCCGAACTATTATAAGATAAACGGCAGACCTGTCGTAGGCTTCTATTATTACTGGTCACTCGGCAGCGTATTCGGTAATAATATACCTACAGGTATTAAACAGTTCCGTCAGCTGTGCATAGATGCAGGCGTAGGAAACCCGATATTGCTTATGGATATAGGCGAGGGATATTTCAATGATATAAATACAATGGGATTTGATATGCAGTCGCAGTATCACAGAGGCGGTACATATCCCGAAAAAGTTATAGAATCCAACAATGCGGACAGAGATTCGGTTCTCAAAAACGGTTATAAGTTCCAGGCAATGCCGTCTGTAAACCCCGGTTTCAGCGACTACGCATGGCAGCTGAATGTCGGACCGCTTTGGGATAAAGCCATGATGAAAACAGCACTGGAAGATATAAGGGACAATTATTTCGGCACAGCATATCTTCCGCTCGGCAGAAAAACTTTAAGACTTTGCACATGGGACGAATACGGCGAGGGACATTATTTCGGACCTACTCACGACAGAGGATTCGACTTCCTCGACGCAGTATACGAAACGTTTGTCGGGGACAAACCGCATACAGACGTTTTGCCCGATACAGCACAGAAAGACAGAATAAACAACAGATACCCGGCATGGAAAAAACCCGATTTCTATTACGAAGCTCCGTACAGAGAATATATTCCGGAGGATTCCGAACTGAAATATTCTTATAAATTCGACAGCGAACAGGCAGAATGGTCGCCTGTCGGAGCAACGGCGGAAATGAAAGACGGCAAGCTTGTTCTTACGTCAACCGCTGCTTCATCATACCTGATGTATCAGCCGGATAAAAATATCGAGCTTAGCGATATTACTCATGTCAAGCTCAGAATCAAGAATAATTCTTCGGCATATTTTGCGAATCTTTGGTATAAGAGCAATATGATAAAGATTTATGACGATAAGCATAAGTTCATGGAGCATATGTACAGACACGGCGAAGATTATGTGGACATTGTATATCCTATGGAAAAAATGCCGCTCGACTGGAGAGGACAGCTCACGGAGCTTCAATTCAGATTTTCGCCGCTTGAAAAGGGCGAAACTCTCGAAATCGAATCCGTTGAGTTCTACGGAAACAAAATCCCGGCGGAGGAAATCAATCTTACGATAAATAATTATACACAGCACGTAGACGCACTGAAAACAGAAGACACGGCAATGGTTCCTTTGAGAAAGCTCGGCTGGGGAACGCTGTTTGACGATGAGATTTCTTACAATGCGGAAACCGATACGGCGATATACAGAGTTAAGTCGAGCAAGACGGTAGCGTTTATGCCTCTCGGCGGTACGGAATTTACAATAAACGGCGAAAAATATCCGTCAAAGGGATATTATACTTCCAAAGACGGCGTGTGCTACGTAAGTCCGAAATGGGCGGAAGCCGTTCTCGGAAAAACGGCATCTTACGATGAGGAACTGAACACATTCAGTATCAAGGATAAAGTAAGTGTTTCGTTTGAACGTCCGATAAGCGAAAGAAAGCTTCTCTGGAGCGAAGATTTCGACAGCGGCACAGGCGGTTTCGCAGCGCAGGGCGGCGCTAAGATTGAGGGCAGAAGCGGTTCGCTCAATATTCTGGCAAGCGGCGGCGACCCCGGTATGATAAGAAACCTCGGCGGCATCAGCATGGATTGCAGCAACGCAAAGAAATTTGTCGTTCGTCTTAAATCCTCGGCGGCACTGATATACAAAATATACTTTACCACATCGACGCACGGAACGCTCAGCGAGTCATGCGCATGGGATATGAACGTTGACCCGTCAACGGACTACAAGGAATATGTTTGGGATCTTGAAGACGAGATGAACTGGGACGGAGTACTTAACCTGTTCCGTATAGACATCGAGCAGGGGAATGACCAGACGATAGACGTAGATTATATGCGCTTTTACGGCGATTACGAAACCGAGCTTACGGAAGAAGAAATCGCAAACCGTTTCGACAGCATGGAAAAAGAAGAGGACGGCTACGTATGGAACTTCAATATCAACAATACGAGAGACGGCTGGAAGTTCAGCAAATCCGTTGCTGACGTTGCCGTAGACGGAGGTCAGATAAGCATGAACGTTATTGCGCCGAATGCGGAAATGACGGCTCTCGGAAATCTCGATTTGAATGCCGAAGATATTAAGCATATAAAAATCCGTATGAAAACGGACGTAAATGCGAAAAATGCGGTTTTGAAATTCGTGACGGATTCGGACGGCGAATATTCGGCGGATAAGCAGTTTAATATTGCGCTTTCCGGCGGAAATACGGCGGAGGAATACGTTATAAAAACAGCGGATAATGCAAACTGGAAAGGAAAAATCAAGGGTCTTAAGCTTGTGCCGTCCGACGGCAAAGGCAGTGTATCCATAGATTATATCAAGCTTTCTTTCAGATAATTTGAAAAGACCGAATACGGCAGAACGGAGTTGAAGCTTGGTTTTGTGCCTTGCGGCACGGAAAGGAATGGTCATAAATATGAAAATAAAAAGATTTGCGGCGGGAGCGCTTGCAGCGTGTATTGCGCTTTCCGGCACAGGCTGTATGAAGAAAAAGAACAGCGGAGAAGTACCGCAGGTATCGTGGTATCTCCTGAAAGCAATCGACAATATGTCCTCACAGAAATATGTCGAAGATGAAGTAAACAAAATTTTAAAAGAAAAGGTCGGTGCGGAGCTGAGATTAAATCTGCTTGACGCAGGTTCAAGGCAGGAGAAAATGAATCTCATTATTTCGTCTGGCGAAACGTTTGACATAATGATGACAGACCCGACAGGTCCGCTTTCGCTGGCGGTAAATTCGAGAAGAAACGCATTTCTCGACCTGACGGATTTGTATGAAAAATACGGCGGCGCCATAAAGAAGAAAATCGACCCCAGGGGCATAGAAGCCTGCACAGTAGACGGAAAGCTGCTTCTTATACCGTCACAGGGCAAATATGTCGGCGAAACGGCGTATGTATTCAAAAAAGATTTGGTTGAAAAATACGGTTTTGATTATAAGAGCGTGACTTGCCTCGAAGACCTCGAACCGTATCTCGAAACAATCAAGCAGAACGAGCCTCTCGTTACACCTCTGTATATAACGGCGAACTCGGATCTTACACAGCCGATAAACAAGAAATTCACGGGGACATCCATATCATGCCTGATGTTTGATGAGGATAACGAAAAATTTGTTTCAAAGTATGTTGTTAACAAGGATGAATACAGACTGAAAAACAAATATTACAACAAAGGCTACATAGCGAAAGACGCTTTCACAAAGCAGGATGCGGCAGAGGGCAAGAACGGCAGATATGCAGTGCTTCGCGATACCGGAGCACATACCGAGGATTCCTCCAAGGCAACGGCATACTACGGATTCAAAACGGTTGAAACTCTTGTGGGAACATCGCTCATAGGACCTACAAGCTTTTCGAGCGGCAACGCAATCAGCGTAACCTCGAAAAATCCGGATAAAGCAATGCAGATTTTGAATGCCGTATGGGAAGACCCGTATATTTCAAACACACTTGCATACGGTGTTGAGGGCGTGGATTATGAAGTTGTAAGCGGCACTACGAACGAAGATAAATCAGTGCTTCCGAATACGGGAACAAGCCAGAAATGGGCATTGTGGCACAACTGGCTCGGACCTCTCTTCGACCAGTGGGATTCTCCGTGGAACTCCAAAGAAGCGCTTATGAAGATGGAACACGACAACGAAAATGCGGAAACCTCCAAGGCTGTGGGATTCCTGATGGATACATCGAAATTCGATGCGGAAATAGCTGCGATTTCGGAGGTTGAAACAGCGGCGCAGACGGTACTTCGCGTAGGTAATATGGATAACTTTGACGAATATTATGCGGATTTGGATAAAAAGCTTGATAATGCAGGCATAAACGATTTGATTGATGATATGAACAAACAGTATGCCGCATGGAAAAAGAGCAAGAAAAAATAATCCGAGGTGTTTACACGGAGCGCATAGATAAAGCTAAATTTTGCACTGCGTGCAAAGCTAAATTATCTCATTTCATTCGATAGCTAAATTGTTTCTTGCGAAACAGCTAAATTAAATTCGCCCCTTTAGCTGCTGAAAGCAATTTAGCTGAACGAAGTTCAATTTAGCTGCCGCAGGCGCCCTGACCGCAACGCAGTGTAGGGAAGAAGTGCCCTTGGGGTGCAATTTAGCTCGCCGTTAGGCGAATTTAGCTATATATCGTTCCGTGTAAAAAAGAATTAGGAGAAATGGCTATGAACAATGCAATAAAAAAACGAAAAGGCAGACTCTATGATTTCAGACAAAATCTATCTCTGACACTGCTTGCCCTGCCTTCAATCGTTTTTATATTTATTTTTAATTATATTCCGCTGTACGGGCTGATTCTTCCGTTTAAGGAATTCAGCGTTACACAGGGAATTATACGAAGTCCGTGGTGCGGACTCAAAAACTTCACTTTTTTGGTGAAAAGCAAAACAATACTTGTTGCGATACGAAACACCGTGCTTTATAACCTTGTCTTTATAGTTGCAGGAACGGCGGTTGCGATTATTATAGCACTGTTTCTGTATGAGCTCGGCAGAAAGGCCGTAAAGACGTATCAGACAATGCTTTTGATACCGTACTTTATGTCGTGGGTTGTTGTCGCATATATTTTAAACGTATTGCTTGATATGAAAAGCGGCGTTTTCAACTCCATACTCAAAATGTTCGGGAAAGAAGAAATTCTTTGGTATAACGACGGCAAATACTGGCCGATAATCCTAACGGTAGTCCAGATATGGAAAAATATGGGTTATAATGCGATTGTATATTTTGCGGCTTTGATGGGCATAGACGCAAGCTATTTTGAAGCGGCGAAGCTGGACGGCGCAAACAAGTTTCAGCAGATGTGGTATATATCCCTGCCCCTTATAAAGGAAATTGTCATAATAATGTTTATTCTGAATATCGGAAAGATTTTTTACGGAGATTTCGGATTGTTCTACAACGTAACGCTCAATTCGTCTTTGATTTACGATTATACGGACGTTATAGATACATACGTATACAGGTCGCTTATCAACCTCGGAAACCTCGGTATGTCGGCGACAACGGGATTCTGCCAGTCGGTTATAGGGTTTGTTCTCGTGCTTGTAACGAATCTGACCGTAAGAAAAATAGACAAATCAAGCGCATTGTTTTAGGGGAGGCGGTATAAATGAACAAAAACAAAATAAAAGGGGAAATATCAATAAAGATTATTTCTCATATTGTACTGCTGATTCTCGGACTTTCGTGCCTGCTTTCGATTTTGCTTGTAATAGGTGCGTCCTTTCAGACGCAGAGCGAAATAACGAGAAAGGGCTATGCGCTTATTCCCGAAAAACCGTCGCTCGAAGCTTATATAATGGTTTTCAGAAACCCGTATCAGCTTTTCAAATCGTATTTCAATACGTTTTATACAACGGTTGTCGGAACGGTTCTCGGCGTTATAATCAGTTCCTCGGCAGGATACGTTATGTCGAGAAAAACATATAAATACAGAAATATATTTGCGTTTTACGTATTTTTTACCATGATGTTCAACGGCGGTCTTGTACCGATGTATATCATGATGACAAAATGGTTCAATCTGAAAAATACATATCTTGCGCTCATACTTCCGCTTGTTGTAAACGGCTGGTATATAATGCTGATGAAAGGCTATTTTGCCGGAATACCGGACGCAGTCATAGAATCCGCAAAGATAGACGGCGCAGGCGAGCTTTATACTTTTGTAAAAATCGTAATACCCATGTCAACGCCCGTTATAGCTTCAATATCGCTGTTTTACGTACTCGGATACTGGAACGACTGGTATCAGTCCCTGCTTTATACAACGGACAGCGAATATTACAAGCTGCAATATCTGCTTATGAATATGATACGCAGTGCGGAATTTCTGAACAGCGAAGCCGCACAGGATTTGCAGCTCGACCAGATTGCGGAAATACCTACAATGAACGTAAAAATGGCGATGTGCGTTCTGGCTGCGGGACCTATCCTCTTTGTTTTCCCGTTCTTCCAGAAATATTTTGTAAAGGGAATTGCGGTCGGCTCGGTAAAAGGATAAAAACAGCTAAATGTAAAACATAAAACTAAAACAGGCACATAGACAGCTCCCCGGTATAGTGGTATACTAATATTAACACGGTATAGTCCCTTGTCTGCGGCAAAGTCTGCCGAACCCAAGCACAACTCCACACCGCACAAAATCCGCTTGCATGGCGGTATCGGCACGTCTGAACGGCAGAAAAGGGTAAATATACGAAAAATTTTTTAATGAGGTGAAATAATATGAAAAAATTTATGTCATTGGCAACGCTGCTTTGCGTTCTCGCAATGAGCTTCGGAATCAGTGTTTCGGCAGCTGCGGTTGAACTTAATTGGTCATCGATTGAGAACAATGCGGTAAACGTGGGCATAGACGATAACCTTGTACTAGAATTCAGCGAAGAGGTTGACATGGACAAGATGAATCTTGCGAATATTGTTGTAAACGGCAGCCGTGATATGGTTAAAGATTCAAGCTTGAATGACGGCAAGGTAGACGGATTTACCTACGAGGAAGTAGATGAAACACTTGTGATTGATTTCAAAACTTTTGAATACGGCACACGCTACACAGTTGAATTTGTTGACATTCCGTTTGTGAATTCTACCGAAACATACAACGGGAAACTTACTTTTACAACGGAATTGCCGTCTGCAAAAGCGACAGTACTTGAAAGTGTGGACACATCGGAAGACAAGGCGTTTACATTCCATATATGGTATCACGGCAATAACGATTCAATATATAATGCCGATGAAAAAGCCAATGTGGTAATGGGCGGTTCAGGTACTGTGCTTAATCATACATTTACGCAAAATTTGCAGAATGCTACGGCATTTGCGGTAACGGCAAGAGCGAGCGACGATACTCCGGGATACGGCGCAATAAGCGCATATGTATGTGCAACGGAAAATAACGATTGGCCAACTGCGGGAGCAAATATATTAATGAGCGGTTCTATAAATTTTTCAAGCAAGGGATATAAGACATATTATTATTTCTTCCCGAACAAGATTCCCGATGGTGTTACATCAATTAAATTTGCAACAGATCCCGGATCATCAAATACGGCATATATTAAAAATGTTTCGCTTGTATCGATACCGAATGTATCGTTCAGCAATGAAAAAATACTTGAGGTAGATGCTACAACGGGTGTGCAGTTTTATCATGATGTACGTAACTGGCAATACCCTGTCACTTTTGACTCCGCAGAGCAGGCAAACAAACTCGAACACAGCTGGCATGTACTTAAACAGTCGATTACAAATTATAAAAATGCCGGTAAAATTTGTTTGACCCTCAAAACTTTGGACGGCAACAGCGCAACACTTGACACCATAATAACGGTAGCTCAAGACGGGCTGTCTTCCTCAGCGGGTGATTTTGGGGAAAAGGTATATTATAGAGTGAAAGCAGATGTTCCGGCAGGCTCTGATTATACTGTAGTGGAAATACCTATAGAACATATAGCGACAGAGTCGGATACCGCATATCTTTGGATTAATACCGGATTTTATTTAAAAAGAGTAGAAGTATTGCCGATAAATTATGTGCAGGGCGATTATTTCACGGGCGAATTTAACGTAATCAAAAATTACGGTGCAGCCGATGAAGAGGTTAAAACAAAAGCAGGACTTACGGCAGGAGATTATACGGCTGTTTTGAACGGCATCAACAATATGAGCGGTGAAGAACAGAAAATAACTCTTATCAACGCTCTTTACGACGGCGGAAAGCTTGCTGATATTGCTGTAGCACAGACGAAAACTCTTGTAAAGGGAGAATCCGTTTCCGAACCTATTACGGCAGAGCTTAAAAACGTTCCCGACTACAGAGAGGGTCTGGAGCTCAAAGCTATAGTTCTCGACAAGGATTTAAAACCGGTAAAAGACGCTATAAGCATTAAAGACGATAAGAGAGTTAAAGTGCTTGTTGTAGGCAACTCTATAACATACCACAGACCGGCTGATTTGAGCGGAATTTTATGGGACGGCGCATGGGGCATGGCTGCAACGAGAGAAGCAAACGACTATGCACACAGACTTATTGCAAGTGCGGAAGCGGCAGGTTACAATGCCGAATTTATGATAGGCAACGCTCTCGGATTTGAAACATTGGAGGTAACAACTCCGAATGAGCTTCCGAAGTACCGGGAGTTTGCTCCGGACATCGTTGTAGCTGCTCTCGGTGCAAATGTACAAAACAGAACGGAAGCATTTTATCCGCTTTACGAACAGTTCATCAAGGATATAGGTGCAAGCAAAAATATTCTTGTTTCAACACTTTGGTGTCCGACCGAATTATGGGACAAAATAGAAAGTTTTTCATCGGCAAACGGCTGGGAAACGGTAGATTGTCTTACAACGAGTACACCGTCAGGAAATGGAGGCGGAGGACTTGAAGGCATATCGTTCAATGACTGGAGCGCAATGAACTATTTGGGTAACAACTCCGTAGGCTGGCATCCGGGCGATACAGGCATGAAACTCTATGCGGAACAGATTTGGAACGAACAGCTGAACGGCGCTATCGCAGAGGTTGCGGCAACAAAATAAAATATTAAGTATTAAGAAAATCGGGGTACGGTAATTGATTACTGTACCCCAATTTGCAGGAATGGTAAATAACTGTGCAACTCTGCAACATGACAACCCCCTATCGAAGTCAGTGCAAACCTTATTCAGCGGCACAGGCTAACGCCTCCCCTGTGTAAGGGGAGGGGGACCACGTTAGTGGTGGAAGGGTTGTAATTGTTAAAAAAATCTATGGCACAGAAGTTAAAATAAACACCGAAAGGAGTATCGGTATATGAGAAAAAATACATTCGTTCTTATTCTAAGCTTAATAATCATGATTGTACCGCAAATTAATGCGAGTGCGGACAGGGAAACGCAGCAGGTCAAAATGCTGTTCGACCATAGCTTCAGTATGTGCCGCGAGCGGGCGGACGGCTACGGCGGCAGAATGTCCGCATGGGATATAAACGACGCAGGAGGAAGAATACTGAATGCCGGATATATGCAGATGATAGATACAAGCGATATATTTCCCGTGGAAGCGACACGGCATTTTGAAGAAATCTCCGCAGGGACGGCAACGCTTGAATTTTCGTTCACGGTCAGCGATTCCATGGAAAACGGAGGTTTTGAACTGCGCAGCGGTGACGAAAGCATACTTTCGCTTATCATGCACAAAGGCGCACTTGCCGCAAACGGAAAGGTTATTGATTACATAACACCGAACAAGTGGCAGTACGTAAGAATAGAAACGGATTTTTCGAATACTTCGGCAATAATATATATTAACGGTTCAAAAAAAGCCGATATTGCAGTGCACGGCACAAGTGCCGATAATTTCTATATAACGAGCGGAGATGCCGCAATGGGCAATATGTCAACATCATATGCGAGAATGTACACGGGATATAACGTATACGAAAATTTTGACAACGGCGGTTTTGTTCCGAAAGATTGGAAAGTCCTCAAAGATAAAAAAGAAGTGTCGGGAAGCTTCAAAAACACATTGAACAGTGCAAACTGTGTTTTTCAGCTGCAAAAGGATTTTGATAAGCTGAATACTCCGACCGTTATGAAATTTGACGCTATACAGCCGCAAAGCCGAAATTTCTATTTCAGAGTATACGACGGAACGACGGTTGCGTTCATGCTGACGGCAGACGGAGAAAATTTTTATTATAAATCGGGAAAAACAACTGTGCCCGTATACAGCGGATACAAAGAAAATATGTGGTACAGCTTCAGAATTATTTTGTATCCGGATACAAAAACAGCCGATATTTATATAAACGGCAGAATAGCGAAATCCGGTGCGGAATTTTACAAAAATACCGCAAGCGGATTTGATAAGCTTGATTTTTATCTTGATAAAAATGCGGACGCACCGAATGTTACGATAGACAATGTTCGTGTATATCCTTACGAAACGTTTTCGGATTACGTGCCCGAACCGAACAAGGTTGTTTCGAATAAGTATTCGGTCGGTATGCAGTTTTGCCCTCTTTGGACGGAGGGCGAGAACTTCGGCTACGATTGGCTCAGGGATTCGACGGTGAGAGAATCCGTACTCGGATTTTATGATGAAAACAGCCCGGAAACTATGGACTGGGCGATAAAATATATGGTTGAGCATGGCGTGGATTTTCAGTGGCATTGTATATATATGCACGGCAAAAATAATGAACCGTTCGAGCCGTCGAGAGGTTCTCCGCTGCTGCATGAAGCATATTTCAAGGCAAAATATGCCGATATGATGGATTTTGCGATTTTGTGGGAAAATGAGGTCAGCGGCGGCTGGTCGGAAGATACGGCGGAAAACCGTGAGAATTTTCTGAAATATATGATCCCGTTTTGGATTGAATATTATTTTAAAAATCCGTCATACAAGATGATAGACGGCAGACCCATGGTCGGAATATACCACCTTACGGCACTGCGAAAAACATTCGGTTCTGCTGCGGAAATCTCCGATATGTTTTCAAAAATGGGGGATTTGTGCGAAGCAGAGGGTTTGGGCAGACCGTATCTCGTATTAAATACATATCTTGTGGATTTTGCGGAATCCGCATACAATGCGTATAAACAATACGGATTTGAAGCCTCATACGCATACAATATGGGTTCAAACAATGCGAAAAAGCAGCTTGCATATCATAAAAAAGGCGCAGCTGCGGCGAACAACGTATCTGATTACAGATATATACCGACCGTTTCGCAGGGATTTGATTCGCTCCTTGCAAACGGCACGGTGGGTTATAAAATGACCGCAGAAGAATTTGACGGTTATCTTGCGCATATCAACAGCGATATTATGCCGGGTATTAAAGCCGATACATCGGGGAAAAAGCTGATAATGGCGGCAACCTGGAACGAATATTCCGAGGGTCATTATTTCATGCCGACCAATACGGGCGGATTTGGTTATCTTGATTCTTTCAGAAAAAATCTTTGCGGAAATGAAAAGCTGCTTGATGTTGACTGCACCGAAAGTCTGCAATTCGCCGGCTGGAATATATGGAACGGCGGAAACGCTTCGTACAGCTCGGCGGAAAAAGCCAATCTGACAAACAGTTCATGGTCGGCGCTGACTACCGTCATACCGAATTACGGCGAAGCGGACAAGGTGCGTATAACGCTGAAAAAAGAAAACGGCGCAGGCGGACTTGCGGATTTTGCAATAACACGCCTTGCGTGCAAGCAATGCAGCAATATAGCAGATGAGGGCAACACGTATTACAGACAAAAAATACAGGTAAATGCAGGTGACGGATACACTGTTGCGGAAATTCCGATTACGCATACAGAGGGTGAAGAAAACGAAGCCCGTATATGGGTGGAAGCAGGAAACTATATTAAGCGTGTGGAGGTTTTGCCGAAAGGCTGGGGCGAAGAACACACCGACATAATACCGACAGCGAACCAAAAGGACAGATTCAACAATCTTTATCCTTCCGACAGGACGACTCCGGTAATAGAGAAGAATATTTCGGAGCAAATTCCCGAAAATGCTTCCGTAAAGTATTCATGGACGTTTGAACACAACACGGCAGGCTGGGAAGCTGTGTCAGGCTGCACGGTCGGCACTGAAAACGGCAGACTTCGTGTTGTGCCGTCGGAGAATACGGCAGTATTTATGTGTGACGGGATAGGGAAGGACATATCGGATGTTTCGTATGTCAGGATTAAGTTTGCGGACAGTGTTTCGTTTGATGAAATAATGCTCGAATACACTACGAATTTTAATCAAAGCTTTAGCGGAAAACAAAGACTGCGCCGTATGGCGGACGGTACAAGCGAGGCTGTATTCCCTGTAGGAATGTATCCTATGTATTGGCAGGGTATTCTCGGTGCGCTGAAAATAACGGCAAACGGAGCTTCTTCGGCATTTGATATTACGGCTGCGGAGCTGTTGACCGTGCCGTGCAGCGACAGCATATTGAAAATAAACGGTATGCAGATTAACATGAACGATGATTTTTCGGGTGATATGATACCGCTCCGCAGAATCGCATATTACAGCGGCAGCCGTATATATGCGGCAAACGGCGAAATTACCGCAATGCGAAAAAACGGCGATGTGATAAAGCTTACTCCGGACGGATATTCGGTAAACGGCGCGGAGTTCGAAAAGACCGGAAGCTTTGCGGTTCAAAACGGAGAAGCTTATGCCGATACGGAAGCGGCGTCCGTTCTTCTCGGCTGCAATGTATCGAAAGACGGCAATGTCGTTACGGTATCGGAAAATCAAAATGCACGCATTGTATACGGAGTGGATTTTGCCGAAAACAAGGGATATTTTACAAGTATTTGCAATATAAGAAGTGCAGAACTCAAAGACGGTGCATACGAATTAAGCTATGCGGCAGGCGACCCGTTTATAAGTACGGACAATCTCCGAAATGAAAACATCAAGTGCGGTGATATAGGAAAAATATCAATCGGAATGGAAAGCGATGCGGATTTCGGCGGTCAGCTGTTTTATGTCAGTGATGCAAACGGAAATTACAACGAAACAATGTCTGTACGATTCGGAGTATCGAGCGGTATGCATGAATACGAGATTATGCCTGCCGGTACGGGTATGGACGGTATTCTCAAAGGCTTGCGGCTCGATTTGGGCGACAAGATTGAAAACACCGTCAGAATCAAGTATATAAAAATATACACAAAACAGCAGCTGCGGACGTATATAGACAATACTTCGCCGGCAAACGGCAACAAAAATATTTCAGCAAATACCGAAAGCGTAACGGCGGCATTTTTGCAAAATCCGCAGAGCATAGGCAAGGCGGAAATAAGCGGCGGTGCCGAAATTACGAATATATCAATTGACGGCACAAAAGCCGTAATTGGCTTGAACGGACTCGAACCCGGCAGAAAATACAGAATACATCTGAATAATATCAATATGGGAGATTTCACAGCGGAGGAATATTTTGATTTTACGACGAAAATAAGTCCGAACGAAGTTTATGCAATGGAATTTGACGAAACGTATAACGGAGCATTTTTCAGCTGGGGCGGCGGATATGATTCGATTGAAACGACCGGCAGCTGCTGGAACATATTAAGCGGCGGAGAAAACCCGTATCTGATTTTAAATTCGGTTTCGATACCGGCGGACAAAGTGAAATACATTAATGTAAAAGTAAAGAGCAACAAGGCAATAAAAGGCAAAATTTATTTCACAACGGATTCAAATTCCGGATATTCGGAGTCGAAAGCATTTACGTATGATATTCCGGCCGGTGATTTCAGCGTTATAAAGATTCCCGTTGATGGCAATGCGCTTTGGAACGGCACAGTGACCGGTATTCGCAAGGATTTCATAACATCGGGCGAAAGCGCAGTCATTTCTCTTGATTATATCAGAATGACAAGCGATGATTTTTCGGGCGGAAACTGGATACTCGGAAATACGCATGAAGAAAACGGTGTGTATTATATTGACGCACTGTACAACAACAGTGATATAAAAAGAACCGTTTCCGCTATCACTGCGGATTATGCGGACGGCAAGCTTATTGACGCACAATGCAAAACAATTGAGATTGCTCCTCATTCTTCGGAAACCGTTGCTGTGAAAAAAAGCGAACGTGTATTCATATGGGACGGATATTCACCGATAAATTAATACTTACCGAACAAATGAAAAGGGATACGGCACATTTTTCCGTATCCCTTTTCGTTGTGGTTTATTTTAAATTAAGGAGCTTCTTGGCATTAAGCGAAAGTATTTTTTCACGTTCCGTATCGGAAATAAGCGGTTCGAGAGTTACCGCACCGAGGTACATAGCCGGATTGCAGGTCGGGAAATCCGAACCGAAAAGTATTCTGTCAATGCCTATGCAGTCTATGGCACGGCGCAGCATACCGTATCTGAATACTCCGTAGCCGGACAGGTCTATATAATAATTTTCACTTAGCTTTGCACGCTCAATATGGCGCATAAATTCCGTATATTCGCCCGGATGAGCCGCCACAAAAACGATTCCTGGGTGCTCTTTAACCATTTTATCCATTTCGTCTTCGCCCATGGAATGTATGCTTACAACCATGTTGTATTTTTCAATTTCGTCCAAAATTTCCGAAAAACCTTTGCATGAATAGTCTTTCCAACCGTCATAATAAGGAACTATTTCTCCGACGAGATTTATGCCTTTTTCATGCATGCGTTTTACTTCATTTATAGATTCTTCAACATAATCCGGATGAACATGAAATCCGGGTATGTAAAAATCGCCGTATATCTCTTTAAGCTTCAGAGCCATATTGTTGTTTTCGAGAACCTTCTGCCAAATATCTTCGCCTTTTTGCGTTCCCCGTATAACGGAACCGCATATTCTCGAAATGCCGAGTGTTTTAAAAATTTCCCGTGTGTTTTCTACGCTCATTCCACAGTATTCTTTATGATTACATATGTTATGCCCGGCATCGTAAAACGGGTGTGTGTGAAAGTCAATAATTTCCATGGTAAAAACCTCCGTAATGTTTAATATATCATAATTATACGTCCGCTGTATTTTAATGTCAATAGTAAATTCACTCTTTTTTCATAAATATATAAATCTATGACAATAATATAAAATATGCACATTGAAATATATTCAAATTAATATATAATAATATTATCAAAAAAATTTTAACAGAATAGGAGAAAATACATGAAAATTGCAAAAGCAATGCCTTATGAGGGCATTCCGAAAATCAATTCCGCTTCGGTGTTCGGAGCGTCAACCGGAAAAGAATTTATGTACAGAATTCCCGTTACGGGCAAAAGACCGATAGACATTGAAGCAATCGGCTTAAAAGACGGAATGAAAATCAAAGACGGCATAATAAGCGGGAAAATCGACGAGGACTGCGAGTTTGACATTGAAATCAGTGCGAAAAACGAACTCGGAGAAGCGAGAAAATCGGTAAAATTCAAAATACATTACGATAATCCGCTGCTCACTCCGCTCATGGGATTTACAAGCTGGAACGCATTCGGCGAAAAGGTGACGCAGGAGCTTATGGAAAACACAGCGGAAACAATGTGTGAAAGCGGACTTGCCGATTACGGATATTGCTATGTCAATCTGGATTCCGGCTGGCAGGAGGATTACGGCGGCAAATATAATGCCGTAATGCCGAACGGTAAATTCCCCGATATGAAAAAAATGTGTGAAAATATTCATTCGCTCGGTCTTAAATGCGGTATATATTCAACACCGATGCTCTATGCATGGGGAAGTATATATGCGGAAAAAACGTTTTCCGGCTGCACAAAAGGCGAACCGAATATACTTTATACAAATGCGAATAACGGTATAGGAACAATACGGCTTGAAGAAAACAATGCGAAGCAGTGGGACGAATGGGGATTCGACTATTTAAAATACGACTGGGACCCGACAGACCCCACAAATGCCGATTACATGAAACAGGCACTCATGAAGCTGAAACGTGAATTTGCTTTCTGCGTT
>CAKVOK010000016.1 GCA_934792465.1 uncultured Clostridia bacterium
TGAACAATTACAAAATGCCGAAAAAATTAGTATATGAGTGCATTTTGTAATTGTTCAGCAGTCATTAAATAATAAAATCAATTGCGCCGACTTTTTATGCAAAATGCAAGAAAAATAAAAAAATTGAAAAATTCTATTGACAAATTGCAGTTTTTGAGTTATAATAGTATCATATGTTTATAACTAAGGAATGAGTCTGTTATGAAATTGAAATTAATCAGTATTATAAGTAATAACGGCGCAACCCTGAATTTTGAAAACGATTTGACCTTTGAAAAAACGGAGTTTTTAGGCTCGGTTTACGAATTCTTGGGTCCGCTTCATGTCGTTGGAAAAATAGAAAATATCAGCGGCAGTCTGCTTCTGACTGCTGAAGTGAACGGCAAAATCAAATCGGAATGCGCAAGATGCACAAAACCGCTTGAATTTGATATTTCATTCGGTATGAGAGAAAATCTCGTGCAGAGCGAAGAAGATGCGGAGGACGCCGTGTTGCTTGATGGAACATTGCTTGATTTGAACGAAACAGTGATGAAGAATTTTTATGTTAATGTTCCGTCGAAAATTTTATGCTCGTCCGACTGCAAAGGTTTGTGTCCGCATTGCGGAGCAAACAGAAACGAAGTCGGCTGCGGGTGTGAAGACGATAACATAGACCCTCGTTTGGCGGTTATCGACAATTTGTTTAAAGACTGAAAAGCCGATGGGGTATTCAGATTTAATCATATGAAAACTTTTTATTAGGGAGGTGTTCGGGTATGGCAGTACCAAAAAGAAAAACATCAAAAGCAAGACGAGATAAAAGACGTGCAAATTGGAAACTTGCAATACCGGGTATGGTTAAATGTCCTCAGTGTCATGAGTACAAAATGCCGCACAAAGTATGCAGTGCTTGCGGATATTATAATGGCAGAGAAGTTATAACAACTGCTCAGGAAGCCTAAGGAGTTTAAAGGGGGGTAGTAAATCCCTCTTTATTTTTTTATTGAGATGTTTTTAAGGTGACGTGATGAAGAATTATAAACTGATAAGCGGCGCCGCACCGGGAAGCATTGCGGAAGAAGTGGGAATCGAAAAAGGCGATACTTTGAAGCTTATTAACGGAAAACCCGTACTCGATATACTCGAATATAAATTTTTGTGTGCAGCCGAATTTCTGACGCTGACAGTGGAAAAAGCAGACGGCGAAACGGATGAAATAGAAATTGAAAAAGATGAGTATGAGGATTTGGGGATAGAATTTGAATATCCTCTTTTATCATGTGCAAAGGCGTGCAGCAACAGATGTATATTTTGCTTTATAGACCAGCTTCCGAAAAATATGAGAAAAACTCTCTATTTCAAGGACGACGATTCAAGACTTTCGTTTTTGCAGGGAAATTACGTTACACTTACAAATTTGTCCGAAAGGGAGATTATGTCTGCGGCAAAGATGAGAATCAGTCCGATAAACGTTTCCGTGCATACTACGGACCCGGAACTCAGAGTGAAGATGATGGGCAACAAGAATGCCGGCAAGCTGCTTGATATAATGCGCCTGTTTTCGGACAGCGGCATAGTTATGAACTGCCAGATTGTGCTGTGCAGGGGCATAAACGACGGGAAATATTTGAGAAAATCAATCGAAGATTTGATGCAGCTCAACGTATCGTCCGTGTCGGTCGTTCCGGTGGGGCTATCCGACCACAGAGAGGGGCTTTATCCGCTGGCGGCATATGACAAGGAAACGGCGTCGGAGGTTATAGATATTATAAAAGAATATCAGGAAAAAGCGATGAAAGAATTCGGCATGCGGTTTGTGTATGCTGCCGATGAATTTTATCTTAAAGCGGAGCGGGAGCTTCCGCCTGCCGATGATTACGACGGATTTCCGCAGATAGAAAACGGCGTGGGGCTTATTGCTTCTATGAAAGAAGAGTTTTACGATGCACTTGAAGATGTCCGCACGGAATCGGATAAGACCGTGAGCATAGCCACGGGATATGCGGCGTATGATTTTATATCGGAAATAGCTCATGCGCTCGAACAAAAGGTTAAAGGACTTAAAATAAAGGTATATAAGGTTGAAAATACTGTTTTTGGGAAGAATATCACCGTATCGGGTTTGCTGTGCGGTAAGGATATTATAAACAGCCTGAAAAATGAAAGCTTGGGAGAAAGCTTATATATAAGCAAATCTATGCTTCGCAGCGGAGAAAACGTTTTGCTGGACGATTTGACGACGGACGACCTCGAAAGAGAACTCGGTGTGAACGTTATCGCCGTGGAAAGCGACGGATATGATTTTGTGGAAAAGATACTCGGAGATGATGCGGATTGTGTAGATATATCGAGGCACAATCCGTATGAACGTGATGATATTATGTAGCACAGCAGCTAAATTCGCACAGCGAATTTAATTTAGCTGTTTCGTAAGAAACAATTTAGCTATCGAATGAAATGAGATAATTTAGCTTATGTATGTGCGAACATATAACGGAATTAAAAAAACGAAGGAGAATGTGTATGAAGCCTATTGTTGCGATAGTCGGCAGACCGAACGTAGGAAAATCGGAGCTGTTCAACAGACTTGCAGGCAAGAAAATCTCTATTGTTGAAGATACACCCGGAATAACAAGGGACAGAATATATGCGGACGCAGAATGGCGCAATACGCCGTTTTTGCTTGTGGACACGGGCGGTATAGAACCTGAAAGCAGCGATGAAATACTTGTTCAGATGCGGCTTCAGGCACAAGCGGCTATAGAAAGCGCAGATGTAATCATTTTTGTTACCGATATGAAAACCGGAATAACGGCTGCGGACGCAGATGTTGCGGCAATGCTCAGAAAAAGCCGCAAACCCGTCATACTTGCGGTAAATAAGGTGGATAAAGTCGGAGATGTGCCGCCGGAATTTTACGAATTTTACAACCTGGGACTCGGCGAACCTATGGCGGTATCGGCAATACAGAGCCTGGGACTCGGCGATTTGCTTGACGCCGCTTACGAATACTTCCCCAATTCGGACGAGGAAGAAACGGACGAGGATATAATCAAGGTTGCCGTAATCGGCAGACCGAATGCCGGAAAATCGTCGCTTATAAACAGACTTATCGGCGAGGATAGGGTAATAGTCAGCAATATTCCCGGCACTACGAGGGACGCTATAGACACGTATTTTGAAAAAGACGGTCAGAAATACCTCTTTATAGATACTGCCGGAATAAGAAGAAAATCCAAGGTTGATGAAAAAATAGAGCGGCTCAGCGTAATGCGTTCGCTTTCCGCCGTGGAACGTGCGGACGTTTGTATTCTTATGATAGACGCAAACGAAGGCATTGCGGAGCAGGACGCAAAAATTGCCGGATATGCCCATGAAGAGGGCAAAGCCACGGTCGTTGCGGTGAATAAGTGGGAAATCGTTGAAAAAGAAACAGGAACAATGAATAAATACAAAACGAGAGTTTATGAACAGCTTTCGTTCATGCAGTATGCTCCGGTCGAATTTATATCCGCAAAAACGGGTATGAGAATCGACAAGCTGTTTCCGCTCATAAAAGAGGTTTTCGCACAACATTCGATGAGAATAACCACGGGTGCGCTGAACGATATAATAACGGAAGCTACTCTTAAGGTTCAGCCGCCGTCAGACAAGGGCAAAAGACTTAAGATATATTACGGTACACAGGTAAGCGTTAAACCGCCTACATTCGTGCTTTTTGTAAACAGCAGGGAGCTTGCGCATTTCTCTTATGTGCGATACCTTGAAAATCAGATACGGAGCGCATTTAATATGCAAAATACCCCGGTAAGATTCATTATAAGAGAACGAGGCGAAAAGAATAACCGTTAAGGGGGCGGAAATTATGTTGTTTGTGAAAATATTGTTTGTTGCTGCCGCATATCTTATAGGCAGCATAAACAGTGCGATAATTGTCGGCAGGCTGATGGGTCTGGGCGATATAAGAGAAAAGGGAAGCCATAACGCCGGCAGCACAAATATGCTGCGAGTAGGCGGAAAAAAAGCGGCGGCGTTCACCTTTTCCGGCGATATTTTAAAGGGAATAATCGTTGTTGTCGCTGCCAAAATATTCAGAGAACAGATAGGAAACGTTGCTTTTTATCTTTCGTGCTTCGCAGTAATAGTCGGACATAACTTCCCGATATTCTTCGGATTCAGGGGAGGAAAAGGCGTGGCGACTTCCGCAGCGGTTATGATAATATTGGATTTCCCGATAGGCATAAGCATTGTTTTAATTTCGCTTGCGGTAATGGCGATTTCAAAATATGTGTCGCTTGGTTCAATTGCGGGAGCGGTAATATATCCGATTGCCGTGGCAATATTCAGAAGCGAACCGGAATATACAGTGTTTGCTGTGCTTGTGGGATTACTTGCGCTTATCCGCCACAGGGCGAATATAAAGCGCCTGATTAACGGAACGGAAAATAAATTATCGAAAAAAGGATAAGGAAAATGGAAAAGAAAAATGCTGCGGGAACGGTGAGCTTTATATTTGTCGCCATAGTTCTGTCAAAGCTTCTGGGACTTCTCAGAGGTTCGGCTGTCGCCAATTTCTACGGTACGGCTTCGACCGCCGGCGCTTATGCAATGGCATCACAGCTGCCTGTGAATTTCTTTGATATGATACTCGGCTCGGCAATATCTTCGGCGCTTATTCCCGTATACAATAAATTTATCAAACAGGACGGAATGAAACGTGCAAATCTGTTTGCCTCACGTTTCCTGAATTTAATAATCATAGCAACGGCGATTCTGTCTGTTTTCGGAGTTGTGTTTTCAAGGCAGATTATATATGTAATGGGCTCAAAACTCGATTCGGAAACGGCGGAGCTTGCGTCGCAGCTGCTGAAAATAATGTTTCCGCTTGTCATATTCACGGGCATGGCGTTCACACTGGTCGGTATTCTGCAATCCCTCGGCGAGTTCAGAATACCTGCCGTAATGAGTCTTATTTCCAATACGGTATGTATACTTTACCTTTTAACGGTAAATGATAAATTCGGTATATACGGTCTTTCCTATGCATTGCTGATAGGCTGGATGATGCAGTTTCTTATACTTGTATACCCGGCGAAAAAATGCGGATTTGCATACAGCCTGTGTGCCGGAGTGAGGGATGAGGGCATAAAAGACGTTGTTCGCCTTGCATTGCCGGTTCTGCTCGCAACGTGGGTTCAGCCGATAAATACAATGGTTAATATGAATATTGCTTCCGGATTTGACAACGGCAGCGGCGTTGCCGTGCTGGACTATGCCAACAGGCTTTATATAATTGCGGCAAGCGCATTTGCGGTGTCTGTTACGAACTACATATTCCCGAAGCTTTCGAGAATGGGAATCGACAAGGATATGAAAGGCTGGAGCAATGTGGTTGCCGGCAGCATAAAAGCACTGCTGCTTATAGTTATGCCTATTATGCTTGTATTTTTGATAGGCGGCAAAGAAATAATCAAAATAATATATGAACGCGGAGAATTCGGCGCAAAATCGGTTGATTTGACGACGAGCGCAATGTTTTTCTATTCGTTCGGTATGATATGGTACGGTTTGCAGGAAATACTGAATAAAGCGTTTTATTCGGTCATGGATACGAAAACACCGATGATATGTGCGGTCGGCGGCATAATAACAAATGTTGTGCTTTGCTTTGTGCTTTCGGGATTTATGGGTGTTTCGGGACTTGCTTTGGCGGCGTCCCTTTCGGCATTCATATGGAGCGTATTCGGACTTTTGCGAATTATGAAGAAAACTGGTAAGCTTGAAAATATACAGCTTCCGCAGGTTATAACGATGGGAATCTGCTTTGCGGCGGTTATGCTTGCTGTGCGTATGCTTATGCTTAAATTTGTCGGCAACGGCGGATTTTTACATTCGGCGATAACGCTTGCGGTAAGCGGCGGCGCAGCACTGGCGGTATATGCGCTTGCGGCATATGTATTTAAGATAAACGAAGTGATGAATTTTTTGAAAAGGAGGGGAAATGTTGATTAAAGACAGTTTTATTATATCGCATTTAATAAGTTTTTTTATGTATCTGAAAAATGCATTTTCAAACAGTGTGTATTATAAGATATTTAATAAAATCGGCGACTTTTTCGGAAAGCTGTTTTCCGGCAGCGGAATTTATGCTTTCTTTACTAAGGATATAAAGGAAACAAACGGAAGTTTGCTTGAAAAAATCGTGAACGCCGTATTCGGACTGTTTTACAATATATTCCACAAACCGTTTGCGTGGGTTGCCGAAAAGGCGAAATGCGGTATGCTTGTGAATTTTTACGGATTTATGCTGAAAAACTGGCATAAGATTTCAATAAGATACTACGGACTTTTCGGATTCGTGTTCTGCGTAATAAGGCTTGCCGTCAACAAAAGAACGGGCGGCGGAGCGGATATGATAACGGCACTTTTGGCGGTGGTTTCCATAGCCATGATGATATTCGACGTATCTCTTGCCGGACTTTACGAAGGCTGCGGATTTAAGAAGATTTTCGGAATGCCTCAGCTTAATATATCGCTGAAAACGGAAGTAAAGAATATGACGGCCGTAACAATTGCGATTGCCGGCGGAGTTATCCTCGGAGTGTTTACCGTAGTTCCCGGGTGGTATTTTGCGGTTGCGGCAGTAGCCGGAGTGAGCCTCGTGCTTGCACGTCCGCAGGTCGGAGTATTTATGATTATGGCATTTTTTCCGATGCTGCCGACAATGGCGGTCGCAGGACTTGCAATACTCGTTATGCTCGGAATGTTTATAAAATATCTCGGCGGCAGCGATAAGCTTATAAGCTTCGATATGTTCGACTGTGCGATTCTTATAATGTGCGTTGCCATAGTATACGGCGTGGCAAATTCGTACAGTATGCGGTCGAGTGTGCCGATTGCGGCGATATATCTTGTATTTGTGGGCAGCACGTTTGTTATAAGACGGAATTTGCAGGACAAAACATTTTTAAATGCCGTGATAAACAGCATGATTGCGGTGTCTGCACTTGTGTGCCTGTACGGAATATATCAGCTTCTGACGGGACAGGCGGAAACAACGTGGCAGGATACGGAAATGTTTGAAACAATGTCAGGCAGAATATGTGCAACATTCGACAATCCGAACGTTTTCGGAGAGTATCTGCTTATTCTCATGCCGATTACGTTTTCAAGGGTGCTGACAGCGGATAATAAGCAGAAAACAGCGTATTTTGCGGTGCTTGTGCTTCAGCTTATCAATATGATTCTTACGTATTCGAGAGGCTGCTGGATAGGTATGGTATTTTCTATGGCGATAGTACTTATGCTTACGGGCAGGAAACTTCTTTCCGTGCTTGTACTCGGCGTTTTTGCATTGCCGTTCGTAATACCGCAGTCTATCATAGACAGATTGATGAGCGTCGGCAATACGGCGGATTCCTCTACATCATACCGTGTGTATATATGGGAAGGCACGATTAAGATGCTTAAGAGCTACTGGGTGAGCGGCATAGGCATAGGAACGAATGCGTTCAACAGCATTTACCCGAGATATGCGCTCAATGCCATATCGGCTCCGCATTCACACAATCTGTATCTCCACATACTTTGTGAAATGGGAATTGTAGGTGCGTTTGCCGTAATGGGCATCGGCGTGAGCTTCTTCAAAAGGCTTGCCAATACGGCGAAAAACAGCAAAGCTTTCAGATGTATTGCGATTGCCGTTGCGGCGGCAATGGGCGGATACCTCATACAGGGTATGTTTGATAATGTTTGGTATAACTACAGAATATATATGTTTTTCTTTATGACGGTTGCACTGGGCAGTGCCGTATATGATATTGCAAAGGAGAAAAAGTGATGAGCAAGATAAAAGTTTTGAATGTAATCTCCGATACAAATATAGGCGGTGCAGGGAAGTGCATAATAACATTTGCGAAAAATTATGACCGTGAAAAGTTTGATTTGAGCGTAGTTGTTCCTGATGGGAGCAAGCTCGTGCCTGAGCTTGAAAAAGCCGGTGTAAAGGTAATTACCGCAAATGGCTTTGCGGATAAATCATTCTCGCTTTCGGGCGTGTGTAAGCTGAAGAAGCTGTTTTCAACACTTGATTATGACGTTATACATACGCACGGCACATTAAGCGCCAGAATTGCGGCACGTCTTGCCGGAGCGAAAGCTATAGTGTATACGCTGCATTGCGTATACGAACCGTCGAGATTTATGAAAAGTCCGCTTGGCAAGCTGATAAACAAGATAACGGCAGCGCTTTTCTCGGATAAGATAATAGCGGTGGCGCAGGCAGCGGCAGATAATCTGACGGCGGTCGGGATAAACGAGAAAAAAATCCGTGTGGTTTTAAACGGGATAACGCCTCTGAAACCTCTGACTGACGAAGAAAAGGCGAAGCAGCGTGAGCGCTTCGGAGTGAAAGACGGTCAGAAGGTGGTTTCGCTTGTTGCAAGACTCGAAACCGTTAAAGGTCATGACGATTTCATATCGGCGGCGAAGAAACTCAGCGACAAGAATATATGCTTTATAGCCGCAGGAAACGGTTCGAGAGAAGAGGAACTTAAAAATAACGAGTATGTCAATTTCACGGGATTCATTCCCGATGCGTATAATCTTATAGGTATAACGGATTTGAGTGTGAACGCTTCTTTCGGAACGGAAGCGACAAGTATTTCGCTTCTGGAGGGCATGAGCCTCGGCATACCGGCTGTTGTAACGCAGTATGGCGGCAATCCGGGCGTTATAGAATACGGCGAAAACGGATTTTTGGTTCCGATACACGACGGTGCGAGCCTTGCGGATAAGATTTATGAGGTTTTGTCGAACGATGAACTTTACGAAAAGCTGAGCTGCGGAGCGAAACGGATATTTGCGGAAAGGTTTACCGCAGAAAGCTACAGCAGGCAGATTGAAAATGTTTATACAAGCGTTTTAAACGAAAAGGAGAATGGACATGGAAAAAAATAAAATAAGATTTAATATCACGGATATTCTTATAATTTTGGTTCTGGCGTGCATTGTGGTTGTATTCTCGTATTTCGCTGCGGGAAAATGGGAAACGGGCAAGGCAGGCAATACGGGCAAGGCAGTCAGATATACGGTAAATGTGCAGAGTGTTGACGAGCAATTTTTAAATAAAATTGCTGTCGGCGACACGGTTTGGGACGTACGAAAAGGCGGAACGCTCGGCACTGTAGTCGATGTGAAAGCACCAAAGCCTTATGAAGCCATAACGGAAAACACAGTAAAGGGCAAATATGTCCTTGCGGAGGTTCCGGATAAATATTCATACGAATTTACGGTAGAATCGCCGTGCAGTGTGGCAGGAACGGGATACAGCATAAACGACACGAAAATAAATGTCGGCAGGAAAATTACGCTGCGAACCGAGAATATCGCCGTGGAGGGTATTATCTTCGGCGTTGAAAAAGTAGAACAATAGGAGGCGGAACAAATGATTGTAAACGAACAGGGAAAGCTTTTCGGCAAAGTAAGCATAGTAGATATTGCGGTTGTTGTGTGCATAGTGCTGTTTGCCGCGGCAATTGGCGTAAGATTTGTTCTTCCGTCCAGAATGAATTCAAATTCCGGCAAATACACGTATACGGCGACTGTGAAAAATATCAGACCGGAATCCGTAACGGCGATTAAAAACGATATAGGCAAAATGTGGTATGATGAAAAAGGCAACGAAGTCGGCGTGCTGAAATCCGCAGAGGAAAAACCGCATGTGGCAGACATAACGAAAAATGACGGGACTGTTGTTTTGGCGGAAATGCCCGGCAAATATACAATGGAACTGCGATTTGAAGCGACTGCGCTCAAGGGTACGTCGTCCGTGCTGCTCGGCGGCAAGCGTGAGGTTTCGAACGGTTCATCGGTTTTGGCAAATTCGGAGAGCATTGCCGTTACCTACACAATATCTAATATAACAAAAAATGAAAAATAATTGATTAACTTAAAAGAATGTGGATATAATTAATATATAATAACCGTGTTAAATCCAATTCTTTGTATAAAAGTTATATTGAAAAGTGGCTGCGCATTATTGTATAATATAATGTGGGACTCTAAAATGCAAAAACATCTCTTATCATTCCTTACCCTGCCGATAAGAGAAATTTAACTAATATAATTTGTGCCGAAGCGGGGCGGCGGAATGGAGATTATCATGAAAGTAACAAAAGAACAGGTAGAAACAAATGTAGTTTCTCTGGAAATCACGGTAGAGTCGGATGAGTTTGAAAAAGCCGTTCAGAAAGCATATTTGAAAAACGTTAAATCTATAACGCTGCCGGGATTCAGAAAAGGTAAAGCACCGAGAAAATTAATCGAAAAAACTTACGGTGAGGGCATATTCTATGAGGATGCCGCAGACGAAGTTTTGCAGAATACATATCCGCAGGCTATTGAGGATGAGAAACTCGAACCCGTATCACGTCCGGAAATCGAAGTAAAAGAAATAGGCAGCGGCAAAGATTTTGTTTATACGGCAAAGGTTACATTGAAACCGGCTGTTAAAATGAATAAATACAAAGGTCTTAAGGTTAAGAAAATTGCATACGGCGTAACAGACGAAGAAGTAGATAAAGAAATTGATATAATGAAAGAACGTGTTGCACGTTTCGTTGACGTTGAAGACAGACCGGCGGAAATGGGCGACGTAGCTGTAATAGACTACGAGGGCAGCGTAGACGGCGTTAAATTCGACGGCGGCACGGCTCAGAACCATAACTTAACACTCGGTTCGGGTCAGTTTATACCGGGATTTGAGGAGCAGATTGCGGGACACAGCGTAAACGATGAATTTGACGTAAACGTTACATTCCCCGAAGAATACCACGCTGCAGACCTTGCAGGCAAGGCTGCCGTATTCAAAGTTAAGCTTAACGGCATAAAGAAAAAAGAATATCCGGAAATAGACGACGAATTTGCAAAAGACGTAAGCGAATACGATACGCTTGAGGAGCTTAAAGAGAAAACAAAAGAAAAACTTCTGAAAAATGCCGAAGAACGTGCAAAACGCGACCAGGAAGAAGTTATAATAGACGAAGTTCTCAAAAAGCTTAAAGCAGAGATACCGGACGTGATGGTAGAAAACAAAATCGATGAATTTGTAAGCAATGCGAAATATCAGATTCAGTCGCAGATGCCGGGAATAACTTTTGAACAGTATCTTGAATACACAGGCTCGTCTGTGGAAGATTTCCGTGAAAACAGCAAAGAAAATGCACTGCGCAATGTAAAGATTGACCTTGCATTTGAATATATTGCAAAAGAGAACAATATTGAAGTAAGTGACGAAGAGGTTGAAGAAGAACTCAAAAAGATTGCGGAACAGTATAAAATGGAACTCGATAAGGTTAAAGGCATGGTGGACAGCGAGGCTGTAAAAGAATCACTGCTTCCGAGAAAAATAATCGATTTCCTTGTATCGGAAACAAATATTGCGTAATCGGTATGTGTTTTTCGGCTTACCCGTTAAAAGGAGGAAAATAACATATGTATCAGAATGATTACTTGCCAATTCCTTATGTAATTGAGCAAACAAGCAGGGGAGAACGTTCATACGATATTTATTCCAGACTCTTGCAGGACAGAATAGTATTTTTGAACGGACAGGTGACGGACGACAGCGCAGCTGTTATAGTGGCGCAGCTTCTGTTTCTCGAAAGCCAAGACCCCGACAAGGATATTAATTTTTATATTAACAGCCCCGGCGGTTCCGTTACGGCAGGATTTGCAATTTATGATACGATGAATTATATTAAATGTGATGTATCAACGATTTGTGTAGGTCTTGCGGCAAGCATGGGTTCGTTCCTGCTGTCATCGGGCGCAAAGGGAAAAAGATTGTCGCTTCCGAACAGCGAAATACTGATACATCAGCCGCTCGGCGGTACGCAGGGTCAGGCTACCGATATTAAAATATATACGGACAATATCTTGAAAATCAAAGAAAAATTAAACGGTATTCTGTCGAAAAATACGGGAAAACCTTTAGATGTTATACAGAAAGATACGGACAGGGACAACTATATGACGGCTGATGAGGCACTTGAATACGGTTTGATAGACAAGATAGTTTCAAAAAGATAACTATATCTTTTAATCGGCATACCGTACGGTATGCCGAAACCATAATACAGGAGGTATTTCTATGGCAAAAGAGAGTAAGACGGGCAGATATTGCTGTTTCTGCGGAAGAACCGAGGATATGATAAACGGTTTCCTGCTTCAGGGTCCCGAATCTTATATATGTAATGATTGCATAGAGGATTTGTCGAAGTATGTAGAGGAGCTTAAAAGCGAATCAACCGACGGTGAAATGGGAGAAATACCGAAACCGGCAGAAATAAAAAGTATTTTAGACAGCTATGTTATAGGTCAGGAAAAGGCAAAAAGAGTGCTTTCCGTAGCCGTGTACAATCATTATAAACGACTCGGCGAGAAAAAGGATAAAGACGGCGTAGAGCTGCAAAAGTCGAATATATTGCTGCTCGGACCTACGGGTTCGGGAAAGACTTTGCTGGCGCAGACGCTTGCGAAGATATTGAAAGTTCCGTTTTCCATTGCGGACGCAACCTCTTTGACGGAAGCCGGATATGTCGGCGAGGACGTGGAAAATATACTTTTAAGGCTTATTCAGGCAGCCGATTATGATATTGAAGCGGCTCAAAGAGGTATTATCTATATAGACGAAATAGATAAAATAACACGGCGCAGCGAGAATCCCTCGATAACGAGAGATGTCAGCGGCGAAGGCGTTCAGCAGTCGCTCCTGAAAATTCTTGAGGGAACTGTCGCTTCCGTTCCTCCGCAGGGGGGCAGAAAGCATCCGCACCAGGAATTTATACAGATTGATACAACAAATATTTTGTTTATCTGCGGCGGTGCATTCGACGGACTTGAGAAGATTATTGAAAACCGTATAGGCAAAAAGAGCCTCGGGTTCGAATCGGAAATTCGTGCGTCCGTGAAAGAAAAGAATAATCTCTATAAAATGGTTACGCCGAAAGATCTGCTGAAATTCGGACTTATTCCGGAATTTATCGGCAGACTGCCTATGGTGGCGGCACTCGAAGAGCTTGATGAAAAAGCACTTGTTCAGATACTCACAGAACCGAAAAACGCATTGGTAAAACAGTATAAAAAGCTGTTTGAATATGACAATGTAGAGCTTGAATTTGAGAAATCGGCATTGGAAGAGGTTGCACGTGAGGCAATAGCAAAGAAAACGGGCGCAAGAGGTCTGCGTGCTATTTTGGAAGAGGTTATGCTCGACGTTATGTATGATATACCGTCGGACAACAACATTACAAAATGCGTTGTGACGGCAAAAACCGTGAAAGACAGGACTATGCCGAAACTTATACGCAGCGAAGATAAGAAATATGCATAGGTGACTTTATAAATGCATAGATTGCATTTATAAAGCCCCAAAAGAGGGTGTTGCGAAACGAAATTGTTTTGCAACACCCTCTTTTTTAATAATTATTTTCTGTATTCAGACATATTTTTTCCGTATTTCTGTTTAAATATTTTTCGGAAAAAGCTTTCGTTTTCATAGCCTATATTATTTATAATTTCGCCGATACTCAAATCGGTTTCTTTCAGCATCTGCATGGCGGCACGGCAGCATTTGTCCTGCACAAGCTTGGAAAGCGGTGCGCCGTACAGCTTTTTTACAAGGCTTTGTGTATGTGCCGAGGAATAGCCCAGTATTTCCGCCAATTCCTTGGCGGTCGAGTTTTTCAGCTTGTTTTCCGTATAACTGTCAATTTTTTGCCGAATGTTTTCGGATTTACCGTCGGACTTGTATTCCGACATTGAATCTATTTTATCGTAAACTTCGCTGCGCATAGGAACGGACGGCGCAGCACCTTTTCTCGAAACGGCGATTGCCGCCGCTGCTGCGGCAATTTTGAGTGCACGTGCATAGCCGGTGTTTCTTGCAATTTCGGCTATGAAATATCCCGTGAACGTATCGCCCGCAGCGGTCGTATCAACCGTTTCCGTGCAAAATGCCGGCTGAAAAATCTCGGTCGATTTGTCACGGAATACAGCACCGTTTTTTCCGAGCGTCAAGACAATTTTCATTTCCGGATATTTTTCCGTGAAATATTTCAGACTTGTTTCCGGCTCGGCATATCCGGAGAGCATTTCGGATTCACCTTCGTTCAATATGAGGTACGACACCTGTTCGAGCGGCAGCTTCCTTATTGTTTCGTTGCAGGGGGAGGGGTTCAGGACTATACACATACCCTTTTTGTATGCCTTGTTTATAATCGCATCAATTCCGTTTATTTCGTTTTGAAGCAGAATAATATCGCCTTTGCCGAAATCCGCAAGGACAGAATCGATAAATTCTTCGGTTATCATTGAGTTTGAGCCGGGGTATACAAGAATTGAGTTTTCGCCGTCGCAGCTTACCTGTATGATTGCGTGACCGTTTCTTGTATCGACGGTTTTAAGATACGATATATCAATCCCGTTATCCGCCATGAGTTTAGCAAGCATCTCACCGTCTTTGCCGATACAGCCGGCATGAGCTGTTTTTGCGCCGGCTCTTGCTAGCGCAACGGATTGATTTAATCCTTTTCCGCCGGGGAATATGTTCATCGAATCGGCTTGTTCCGTTTCGCCGGCAGAAACAATGTGATTTACCGAATAAACAAAATCTATGTTACAAGACCCGAAATTCAAAATTTTCATGGTTATCGACCTCCATGATTATATTTTATCATATAAATATGAAAAAGTACAGTACAAATTCAATTCAAAAACAGACCGATTTCATTATCGGCGAAAAAATATCGGCGACCGATAACAGCCGCCGATATTTTACATAATATTTAAAGTATTGAGCAAGAATTGTGCAATTTCTTGGCGCTCAGCTTTGTTATAAGGCTTTAACAAAGTAATATTTTTGGTTATGCCTATATTGTCAGCTGTTTCAAAAATTTCCGTTTCGGAAGAAATATCGGAGTATCTGAGCATTTTTAACAATGCCGATACTACTTCAATATTTAAAATAGGAGTATCGGGTCTGAATTTTTCGTCCTGTAACTCAAATATACCCATACTCACGCAATATCCGATATATTTGCTGCCCCAGTGAGAAGCTGAAACATCTTTACAGGAAAATTCATATAAATCAATATTATCGGCATTCATAATTCGTGTTGCCAATACGCAAAACTCGGCTCTTGTGAGAAAGTCTTCAGGACGGAAGCTTCCGTCTTCGTATCCATTGAATATATTATTTCGTGAAAGCCGAACAATCGCTTTTCTGTACGTACTGTCCGGGTCTACGTCCCAAAAAATCGAAAAATATGATAAATCAAGACAATTTCCGGCAGTGATAAGTGCCTGACCTGCGGTTATAGGCTCCGATGAAGCAAAAACATTTATATATGCCGCTTCAAACGCTCCGTATTCTTTCAATGAATATACGGTTTCTTTCAGTTGCTTAGGAATGTAGCTGTCATCGTAGAAAAGCTTTGCGGTATCTTCGTCGTAAGATAATGATACATCTGCGGCTTTAAGCGTCTTGTAAAGCATTATTGAAAAATCTTTGTTTGTAACCGTTTTTTCAGGATAAAACATTTTGTTTGAGGATATTTCCGCAATGTTTGCATTCAAAATTTTTTTTACGCATATATCTTCCGTGTCGGCAATTTCTGTTTCGTTGGATATTTCCATGCCTTCTGTTGTTATGGTTTCATATATGACCGTAAGCAGATGAGCAGCGTCAAGTCTTGAAATATATTCCGTCCGCTCCTTTTTGAACAAATATTCCGGCAAAACAGAATGGCTTTCAATTGCTTCTATACGTTTTTCGGTTTCGTTTCCGGATATGAAAAGTTCGCCTGTATCCGTATTAAACTCCGATGTATAGCCGAACTTCACAAAAATATCCGCTGTCGGGACATATACTGCACCGTCCTTTATACATGGAGGCTCAGACAATGTAAATTCGTTATCGTCAAAAAATGCTTTTGCATTATTCACCTGTAAAATTATAGTGTTTTTATTATTGTCGATTACTATTGTTTCGGTGGTATCTTCCCACTTTGCGGTACAATATAATGCTTCGGCAAGGGGTCTTAGGTCGCTCATCAAAACGTTATTTACAATAATAGGTACATGGTTCAGTGTAAATTCGTTGCCGTAAGAATACATTTTCGGATTATATGCCTGAATCCAAAGTGTCAACGACTTTTTGTCAGAGTCTGTTCCGTCTTTTTTTAGGCAGATAGCTTCGGAACAAGGCATACCGTTTGACCACGCAAACACTTTTACGTTGTATGCCGAATTGATTTTTTTATCCGAAAGGTTAAAATGTGCCATTTCATTTTCGCCTTTTGCAATGTATGTAATTATGTCTGCGGTACATTCCGTAAGCTTGCCGGATTTATCAAACAATGCAAGATATATATTAATGCGTTTCATGTCAGCACCTGATATATTCTCTGCGCGTACATATACCTTGCCGATTTCTTTCCATACTTCGAGCTTAAGACTTGGTAAGTTCGCAGCGCAGACAGGTGTTGATAATGTAATTAAAAATATTATCGGTATTAAGAGCCATGATACAATTTTTTTCACCATATCATCTCCCGTAATTTTTTAACGAAATTTAAAGATTGACCGTATTACCTTTGCTACCGCACCGAAAAAGGAAATTTTGCCGACATCCTTTTCGGCGGTGAGGTCATATTCCAAAAGTATATCCTTACCCGATTTTATTTTAAGCTTTCCTATTTTTGTTCCTTTTTTAACGGGGGCGGTTATACTGTCAAATATTTCCGCTTCCTTTTTTATGCCGTCGGCTTCAGTATTCTTTATTACAACCTTAAGCTCCTTATTTGCAACGGCATTTACTTTTTCTTTCGCACCTTTTGTAACGCTTGCCGAGCCGAAGCTTTCGCCCTTTTTGGCAACACGCTTCAGCGAATATTCGTTATATCCGTATTCAAGAAGCTCTTTCGCTTCCTTAAACCGTGCTGCGGAGCTGTCCGCACCCAGAATAACGGCTATAAGCTGCATTCCGTCTTTCTCGGCGGTTGCGCTTACGCAGTATTTGGCGTCTGTTTCCGTTCCGGTTTTCAGTCCTGTTGTATATTTATACGTTGTAAGGAGCTTGTTTGTATTCAGAAGCTGCGTTTTTCCGCCTCTGAGATGATCCTCCTTAATCTTTGAATATTCAAGGATTTTAGAGTGTTTCATGAGTATCTCGCGGCTGAGCAGCGCCACGTCGTATGCGGACGAATAGTGGCCGTTGGCGTCAAAGCCCATGACGTTGACGTAATGCGTATTTTTCAGTCCGAGCTGAACGGCTCTGTCGTTCATCATTTTAACGAAATTGTCCTGCGTTTTCGCTATATGCTGCGCAAGTGCAACCGCACCGTCGTTTGCACTGTTTACGCATATTCCTTTTATAATATCATCAAGCGACATTTTTTCTCCCGTATCGAGAAACATTGTTGAACCGCCGACTTCTCTCGCTTCTTTTGTTCCCGTGACGGTATCCGTCAGCGAAAGCTCGCCTTTTTCCACCTTTTCCATGGTTATGAGCAGCGGCATAAGCTTCGTTATACTGGCGATAGAACGCTGCGTATCTTTTTTCTTGGCATACAGTACCTTTCCGGTAGACGCTTCCATAAGCACTGCGGATTTGCAAGTGAAATCACTGCCGACCCCGTCTGCCGAAACATTTATAAGTCCGAAACATAAAATTGCTGTTAGCAGAAATGCCGTTATTCTTTTCATCTGAAATCTTCCCTGCCTCTCCTGACCGAAAATTTTTCGTACTTGATTTCTTTGTTGATTATATTTACAAATTCCTCGTTGTTCCTTGTATTTACAAGCTTTTGCAGCACATACTCCGTGACCTCCGTATTCGCAAAACCGCCGAAAGCCCTGCGTATATTATACGCTGCCGAAAGCTCTTCGTAGCTCAAAAGCAGATTGTCTTTTCTCGTGCCGGATTTAAATATATCCACGGCAGGGAAAATACGGCGTTCGGACATGGTTCTGTCGAGATGCAGTTCCATATTGCCCGTACCCTTGAATTCCTCGAATATAACGTCGTCCATACGGCTGCCCGTTTCTATGAGTGCCGTTGCTATTATGGTAAGGCTTCCGCCTTTTTCGATGTTTCGTGCCGCACCGAAAAACTTCTTCGGTTTGTAGAGCGCACCGGCGTCTATACCGCCGGAAAGCGACCTGCCGGAAGCTTCCACCGTGAGGTTGTATGCTCTTGCAAGCCTTGTAATACTGTCGAGAAGTATTACGACGTCCTGACCGCATTCAACGAGTCTTTGCGCTCTTGCAAGCACCATTTCCGCCACCTTTGCATGGTTCTTCGGCTCCATGTCAAATGTTGAGTATACAATTTCCGCACCCTCGACCGAATATTTCATATCTGTTACTTCTTCGGGGCGTTCGTCTATCAAAAGGATTATCAGATGAATATCCTTGTTGTTCGCAAGCATATTTTTCGCAATCTGTTTGAGTATCGTTGTTTTACCGGTTTTAGGGGGAGCGACTATCAGCCCTCTCTGACCCTTTCCGATAGGCGCCATTATATCTATGAGGCGCATTGCATAGTCCTTGCCGCTGCATTCGAGTTTCAGGCGTTCGTCAGGATAAATCGGCGTAAGATTTTCAAACGGCGTACGCTGACGAATTACGTCCGGACGCTCCCCGTTTACACTGGTTATGTAAACCAAAGCGTCAAATTTTTCATCTTTGTTTACGGCATATCCGGAAATTTTGTCGCCTGTTTTGAGATAATATTTTCGTATCATTGCCGGCGGAACATATATGTCGCTCGTGCCGTCCAGGCAGTTCGCACCTCGTGCAAAGCCGTAGCCCTCGTCGAGAACCTCCAGTATTCCGTGTACGTTTTCTTTCGTTTTGTTTACATCAAAGAGCATTTGCTTCGGCTGACGATGCTTATCCTCCGATTCCTCCTGCGTATGCTCCGGCTGTGCGGGTTTTTCCTCTTCTTTGTTCAGCTGAGCGAGTTTCTCGGCAAGCTCCGCCTTTTTTAAACCGGTTATGCCCTTGATACCTTTTTCTTTTGCGAGATTTTTAAGCTCCGCAAGGCTTAATTCTTCTAAATTAGCTGTCATTAAATTGTCCTCCGTCTTTTTTTGGATATATATGTGAATGAAGTAAATACATGAATAAACTATAATTTAATTTTATCATAATATGCAGGCTTTGTCAATACATATACAATTTTTTGGTAAATATACATATGAAGCACAGTTAAAATCATATAATTTATTATGAAAAAGTTTTTATTCAATACACTAATACTGACAGGAACGTCGTTTTTTCTGCAATTTTCGTGGCTTGTGTTTAATATATACATATCGCAGAGGACGGGAGCTGCGAGCATGGGACTTTATCAGCTTGTCATGTCGGTTTACAGATTTGCGGTTACGTTTGCGATATCGGGAATAGGACTCACCGCAACGAAGGCGGTTGCGGAGGAAAAGGCGAGGGGAGGAAACGTCTGCGGAGTAATGCGCCGCTGCCTTTTGTATGCGTTTTGCTTCGGATTTGCGGCGCAGATTCTGATGCTGTGCTTCGGGGATTTCATAGGAACGCATTTTTTGAGAGATTCACGCACGGCGCTTTCTCTTAAAATAATAGGGGTGAGTCTGCCGTATCTTTCCATGTCCGCTTGTATAGACGGATATTTCACCGCCGAAAGCCGAATTTCGCAATTTGCGTTTTGCCAGATTTCCGAACTTGTCATACGCATGGCGGCAACGGTATTTTTGCTTGAAGCGGTATTTGTTCCGACTGCCGAGAATACGTGTATAGCCATAACGTCAGGCGGCTGCGCCGGAGAAATAATTTCTTTTATAATCAGTGTGGTTTTGTATGCGAAAGACAGAAAATGCACGGGAAAAACGAGAAAGACGGGGGCAAAGGTGGTGCGGACTGCGCTGCCGCTTGCCGTAAGCTCTTATGTGCGGTCGGGACTCTCGTCCGCCGAACATATGCTGATACCTCCCGGGCTTGAAAAATACGGAATGAGCAGACGTGAAGCACTTGAAAAATACGGCATTGTCCACGGAATGGCAATGCCGGTTATAATGTTCGCTTCCGCATTTCTGTATTCGGCGGCTTCACTTATAGTGCCGGAGCTTTCCGCCTGTGCCGCAAAAAAGGATATGTGCAGAATCAACCGTATTGTAACGAAAAATTTTAGATTTACAATGATTTTCTCGGCATATGCAAGTGCCGTAATGCTTGTATTCGGCGACCTTATTTCGCTTACGGTATACAAAAGCCTTGATATTTCGCTGTATATCAAGCTGCTTGCGCCGCTCGCCGCAGTTATGTATCTCGACAGCAGCGTTGACGGTATGCTGAAAGGTCTGAACGAACAGGTGAAGTCCATGGAATATAACATAATAGATTCCGCCGTCAGTCTTGTACTGGTGTGCATACTGATTCCGCATCTGGGCATAGGCGGATATATGATTGTAATATTTATAAGCGAAATTCTGAATGCGTCACTCAGTATTATGAGGCTTATAAAAATAACGGATTTCAAAACCGACATTATGAATAATGTCATTCTGCCGGTTATGTGCGCTGCGATTTCGGTTTTTGCGGCAAAAATAACCCTGCCGGTATCGGCAGGGTATGTGGGTCTGATTGTTGTGATTGCGGTTTCCGCACTTTTTTACTTTGCGCTTATATCGCTTACGATTCCTCAAGACCGCAAAGCTGATTGATAACGTCCCACGCAACATCTGCGTTGAGTCCGTTCTGTGCCGAAAAAGGTATCAGCACATCGTCCTCGCCCATCATAAGCGTTGAGAAAATGAGCGAGAGGTTTTCCTCAAGCTCTTTTTTCGATACCTTATCCGCTTTTGTTGCGAAAACTATGAGCTGACCGTGGCTGTGCTGAATCCAGCGTGCCATGGTGATGTCGTCCTTGGACGGTTTATGCCTTGCGTCTACCAAAAGAATCGTATTCACAAGCTGTTCGCGGGTGTTCAGATATTCGTCTATCATATGTCCCCATTTTTCTTTTTCTTTTTTCGATACTTCGGCATAGCCGTAGCCCGGAAGGTCTACGAGATGAATTGTTTCGTCTATGTTGTAGAAATTTATCTGTGCCGTTTTTCCCGGCTTACCGCTTGTTCTCGCAAGATTTTTTCTGTTGAGAATTTTATTTATGAACGAGCTTTTTCCAACGTTCGACCTGCCGGCGAAAGCAAGCTCCGGTATGTCGTCCTTGGGGTATTGCTTCGGACTTACCGCCGAAACAACGATTCGTGCGTTGTGTATATTCATAATCTTTCCTTTCACAAAATCAAGTTTGGAAGAAGAGCGGCAAGACGCCGATTTTATTCAAACTTTTCTCCTGTTATTTTTATATCCGTTCCATATTTTTCCTTGATATATTTTATATTTTCACGTTTGTTCCCGACAGCCTGCGAAACATATCTTGCAGGAACTTTCATAGTCAGTTTTTTTTCTCCGATATGTCCGCAGACATATTCTTCGATTTTGTTTCTCCAGAGCCTTGAAAGCACAAGCTCGCCGAAACTGCTGTGGTACGCACCGCCGAGAATATTCCCTTTTTCGCATATTATATCGGTTGATTGAAGTCCCATGCGTATTATGCGTATACCATTTTCCGTAAAAAGACTGTAGAGTCTGCTGCAAAGCTCTACCGTGGCATCAAGCTCATACGGCACATATTCGCCGCTTTTATATAGCGATGCAAGGTGCGTTCCGTCAAGCACCACTGTAGGGTATATTCTGACGGTTGCGGGGCTTAATTCTGCGATTTTCACACCTGTTTCAAAATCCTTGTCGGGCGTGGAACGGAAAAGCCCTGTCATCATTTGCAGACCGAGTTCTATATCGTATTTTTTGATAAGCTCCGCCGCTTTTATTACGTCTGCGGTGCTGTGCCCCCTGTTGTTTGCGGCAAGCACCGAGTTGTCCATGGACTGCACACCGAGTTCTATAGCCGTCACATGATATTTTTTCATTCTGTCGAGAATTTCCTCGGATATATAATCGGGTCTTGTGGAAATTCTGATTCCGCTTATTTCTCCGCTGTCATAAAATTCGTTTGCCGCTTCGAGCAGGCTTATCTGCTCCGATTCATCAATGCCCGTGAAGCTGCCGCCGAAAAATGCCGTTTGAATATCGCCGCTTATCGTTTTGAGATGTTCGGATATGATTCTTCGCACATCTTCGGGGGTAACGCCCGTGGATTGCCCGGTTATTTTCTTTTGATTGCAGAAGCTGCAATCGTGCGGACAGCCGAAATGCGGAACGAAAATAGGTATATTATAATGCTTCACTCTATTTTTCACCCAACTTGGGAATAATATTTTTTGCAGCCATCTGTTCTGCGGCTTTTTTCGTTCTGCCGGTTCCGCTTGCGAAAAGCTTACCGACATTAACCATTGCCTTGTATTCTTTCATATGGTCGGGACCTCTTTCACCGATTATCGAATATACGGCATGACGCCCCTTTTCTTTTTGTACAAGCTCCTGGAGCGTGGTTTTATAATCTCTTTCGCCTGCGCTGCCCGCAGTGTTTTTGATTTTGTCTTCTATGAGGGGCATCAAGACACCTCTTGCACATTCTATACCGCCGTCAACGTATACGGCACCGAGCATAGCCTCGACCAAATCGGCAAGAATCGAAATCCTTGTCCTGCCTCCGGTAATCTCTTCGCCTCGCCCGAGAAGAAGCTCATCACCGAGGTTCAGCTTGACCGCAATATGATACAGGCTCTCTTCGCAAACTACAGCCGCACGTATTTTCGTCAGAAACCCCTCCGGCAAATCCGGATAGTTGTTGTATATATAATCACTTACAATTATACTTAAGACAGAATCCCCCAAAAACTCCAGTCGCTGGTTGCTGTCCTTGTGTGTTTTGCTGTGTTCGTTTGCATAAGAGGTATGCGTTCTTGCGAGGTCGTATAAACTCTTATCTTTAAATTTATATCCGGCAAACATATACTCATCCCTTCTTATACCATTTTGTTGTATAATACTATTATACAATTTTATCGGGGAAAAGTCAAGTGGAATTTTGCCTTAAAGCAAATCCGCAATATCGAGAACAAGCCTTTCTGTCTTTTCCCAGCCGAGACACGGGTCTGTTATGGATTTTCCGTATACTCCGTCCGTTACTTTCTGGTTTCCGTCCTCAAGGTAGCTTTCTATCATGAAACCTTTGACCATTTTCTTTATATCCGGATTGTATCGGCAGCTGTAAAGAACTTCTTTGCTTATTCTTATCTGTTCCTCGTATTTTTTGCCCGAATTTGCGTGGTTTGTATCTATGATAACCGCAGGATTGAGCAATCCCTCTTTCACATACATTTCGTGCAGGAACATCAAATCTTCGTAATGATAGTTCGGCTGCGACTGACCGTGCTTGTTCACATAACCTCTCAATATGGCGTGCGCAAGCGGATTGCCCTTGCTCTTTACCTCCCAGCCGCGGTATATGAACGTATGACCGTGCTGTGCGGCATGGATAGCGTTCAGCATAACGGAAATATCTCCGCCGGTAGGATTCTTCATGCCTACAGGAACGTCAATTGCGCTTGATGTCAGTCTGTGCTGCTGATTTTCGACGGAACGTGCGCCTACGGCAACATATGCCAAAATATCGGACAAATATCTGTAATTTTCCGGGTAAAGCATTTCATCGGCGCAGGTGAAGCCTGTTTCCGCAGCAGCTCTCATATGCAGCTGACGTATTGCGACAACGCCTTTTAACATATCCGAATGTTCCGTCGGGTCGGGCTGATGAAGCATACCCTTATATCCGGAACCTGTCGTTCTCGGTTTGTTCGTGTATATTCTCGGTACAATGAATATTTTGTCTTTAACCTTTTCGGAAAGCTCTCTCAACCGCAGAATATAATCTATTACGCTGTCCTCGCTGTCTGCCGAGCAAGGTCCGATAATCAAAACAAATTTGTCCGATTTCCCGGTAAAAATGTTTTTAAGCTCTATATCTCTCTGTTCTTTTATTACTTCTATTTCGTGCGTTATGGGGTACTGCTCTTTTATCTCCATAGGTATCGGCAGTTTTCTTTTGAATTCACAATTCATGATTTTTCGTCCTTTCTGTTATTTATTAAACCGTCTATAGCCTGCCCTGTGTAAGGCGCCGGAAGCTGCTGTGCAGCGGAGGTGTGGGGACCACGTTAGTGGTGGAAGGGTTGTAAATTGTATACGGATTAGTGTGTTTTTTCATTTTTATTTATTAAAAAGCTTACGTCTTTTCGTTGAAAGGCGCATAACCTCTTTCATGCCTTCGGAATCTCCGTTTTGGAGCATATCCTTGATTCTTTCAAGCTCCTTTGCAAATACGTCTATCTCGTTTGCGAGAACGTCGCGGTTCAGCAAAAAAAGCTCTGTCCACATATCCTCGTTTATATTTGCTATACGTGTTAAATCCCTGAATGAGTCGCCCGTGTAGTCCACAAGATGCGTATTGTCGTTACAAGTCATAAGCGCTACGGCTATGCAGTGCGTCAGCTGCGAAACAAATCCAATCATCTTGTCGTGTTCCTCCGGCGAAAGCACGCTGATACGTGCAAATCCGAGAATTTCGCCGAGCCGCTTCGCTGTGTCAATAGCCATGGGAGTGTTGTTTTCCGTGGGTACGACGATGTAGTTTGCACCCTTGAACATCTCACTTGTCGCATTTTCAACGCCGTATACCTCACGACCTGCCATGGGGTGGGCGGCTATAAATTCGACCCTGCCGTTCAGAAGCTCCTGCACGGGCTTTACGACCGTATGCTTTACACCTGTTACGTCCGTTATAATCTGACCTTTTCTGAATAAATTACGGTTGTTTTTTATCCAGTCGATAAATACGTGCGGATAGAGTGCAAATACTATTATATCCGCTTCTTTTACGAGAGTTTCGTTAATATCCGTATCGCCCTTGTCGATTATTCCGTGCGCTACGGCATAATCGATTGAGCTTTGTTCCTTTGTAATGGCGGAAACGGCATATCCCTGCTGTTTCAGTGCAAGCGCATAGCTTCCGCCCATAAGTCCCAGACCTATTATCAAAAATTTTGTATCTTTATTTATCAATAAACTCTACCTCTATTCCGAGAGATGAAATATCATCGAAGAATTTGGGATAGCTTTTCTTCACATTTTCCACTCCCTCAATCTCGCCGCCGTATACGCTTGATATTACGGCGAGCGACATCACTATGCGGTGGTCGCCGTGCGAGAGGAGAATCTCGTGCGGTGCGTGCAAATCCGATTTTTTCACTTCGATTTCGTCTTCGTACAGCAAAATCTCCGCTCCGAATTTTTCAAGCTCCGCTCTTATGGCTTGTCCTCTGTCGCTTTCTTTGATTTTAAGCCGTTTTGTTCCCGTCAGCCGGCCGCCGCCGCACATTGCCATGAGCGTGATAAGAATCGGCGCAAGGTCGGGTGTGTCCTTTATATCGAGAGTAGGTGCTCCCTTTGATATTTCATCAAAATATTTTAAATATATTTTATCGCCTTGCAGGCTGTTCTCGTTCAGACCCTCCGGCGAAACGTTTCCGCCGATAAGGTTGAATGCGTGCAAAAATGCACTGTTTGAATAATCTCCTTCTACATTGCCGCTGTGCGGCAAATACTTCTGGTCGCCTCTCGTATATATTTTATTACGGCAAAACTCCGTTATGATTCCGAATTTTTCAAGTACGCTTCTCGTCATCTCGATATACGGCACGCTCTCCGGCGGTGTTGTCAGATTTATTACGCTGCCGCCCGAAAGAGTAGGCAGTGCAAAGAGTAAACCGCTTATAAACTGGCTGCTTATATCGCCCCGTATGTTAAATTCTCCGCTTTTCAATCCGCCGCTAAGCTCAAGAGAATTTTCTTTCAAATCGAATTTCAGATTTCTTTCTCTGCAAATATCTTGATATGTGCCGAGCGGACGAGAAAAGAGTCTGCCATAGCCTGTTAAGGTTATCGGTACGTTTCCGCTCAAAAATATCGGTATGAAAAATCTTAGCGTACTTCCGCTCTCGCGGCAGCATACCGAACCGCTTTTTACGTTGAAATCGGCTTTCACTCTCACGGTATCTTTATATATTTCACATTCCGCACCGATATTTTTCATGCAGTCTATAGTCGCCAGAACGTCCTCGTTCAAATCGACGCCGGATATTTCACTTTCGCCGCTGCACAGCCCGGCGCATATGAGATACCTGTGCGCCATGCTCTTGGACGGCGGCACCTTGATTTTGCCTGCGGCTCTGCTTTTGTATATTTTTACGTTCATTGTTATGCATGTTCCTTTCCGTGCCGCAAAGCGGTGCTCCGGGCGATTTTACTCAAACTTGCCCTCGCACAAAAAGTCTACGGCTTCTGTATATCCGTCAGTTCCGTGACCGGTTATTGTTTTAACGCACGCAGCACGTATATAGCTTATTTGTCTGAAATCCTCACGTTCGTCCACTTTTGAAATATGAACCTCTACAGTCGGAATACTGACTGCCTTTACAGCGTCAAGAATCGCTATGCTTGTATGCGTATATGCGCCGGGATTTATAACAATTCCGTCCGCATTGCTGTAGCACCGCTGTATCTCGTCAACGAGCGCACCCTCGTGATTGCTCTGGAAAAAGGTACATTCTATGCCTTTTGCCTTGCAGTGCGTTTCGATTTTCTTTATCAAATCATCATACGTTTCTCTGCCGTAGTGGTTCGGCTCACGTATCCCGAGCATATTCAGATTGGGTCCGTTTATAACGGCTATTTTCATCTTGCTTTCACTATCCTTTCGGCGGTTTCGTCGGGAGTTTTTCCGGCTTTAATATGGAAATCCGCCGTATTTTTATATATTTCAAAACGTTCCGCATATCTTTTTTCGAGGCTTGCTCTGTCCGAGCTCAGCGGTCTGTCCGAGGTTGGCAGAATGTCGCTTATCGGTCTGTTGATAAAGTATATCTTGCCGTTGTGATGCAGATTTTTTATATTTTCGTCTGCCAAGACGGCACCGCCGCCCGTAGATATTACCGCTCCGCTCTGTGCGGAAGCTTCGAGAATTACTTCTTTTTCGATTTTTCTGAAATATTCCTCGCCGTGAGCGGCAAAAATGTCTGAAATATTGCCGTATTTCTCCGTTATTATATCATCTGTGTCCATAAATTTAAAATTCAGTTTTTCCGCAATTATTTTTCCGGCGGTCGTCTTTCCGCTGCCGGGCATACCCGTCAGCACAACGTTTTCCTTTTCCTTGTATACTTCGCCGTATATCCTGTCCAAATCGTTTTCGTCCGCTTTTTCAAAATGCATTGCCGCATAGACTGCCTGACTTACAAGCATATAAAGACCGCCGGAAGAAATCTTGCCGAGCCTTTCCGCCTGCAGCACAAGCTCTGTTTTAAGCGGATTGTAAATGACGTCTACAACGCTTTTTACGCTTGCGTAGTTTTCCAAATCGTCGGGAAACCCCGAAATATTCGGATACATTCCGGCAGGCGTTGTATTTATTATGACGTCGGCTTCGACATTTCTCGCTTCCTCATAGGTAATACATCCGTCTTTTTTGCTTCTGCTGACTCTGAGAACCTCTGCCGCACCCATTTTCTTCACCGTGTATTCGGCGGTTTTCGAGGTTCCGCCGCTGCCGAATACAAGCACTTTTTTGTTTTCGATATCCGCTCCGGTTTTTATGATAAGGCTTTTCAGTCCGTAAAAATCCGTGTTATATCCGTATAATTTGCCGCTGCGGTTTACTATGGTGTTCACAGCGCCTATTTCCTCCGCTGTCGGGTCGATATAATGCAAATACGGTATAACAAGTTCTTTGTATGGAATTGTTACGTTTATTCCCCTGAAATCTCTTTCACGCATGAATTTATCGAAATCCTCACGGCTGACCTCGCATATCTCGTAGCCGTAGTTGCCTATTTTCTCGTGAATTTCTTTTGAAAAGCTATGCTTCAGATGTTCGCCTATTACTCCGTATTCCATAATCTTATCCTTTCCGCAGACATTATTTCGGCTGACCCAAAAAATCCGTTCCGAATCTTTGACTCAGCAAATCACAAAGGCAAAGTGCCGTTACGCTGTCTATTACTGTTCTCGCTCTGTGGATAATGGCAGGATCGTGTCTGCCGTCTGTTTTAAGCTTCGTATTCTCCGTTTTTTCAAAATCCACAGTGTCCTGTTCCTTATAAATCGACGGCGTAGGCTTTATAACCGTGTTGAACATTATCGGCATACCGTTTGTTATGCCGCCGTTTATGCCGCCGTTGTTGTTTGTCATTGTATATATGTGCTTTCCGTCCGTGTAAAACGGGTCGTTCGCTTCACTGCCTTTCATATCGGCAAATTCGAAGCCGGCGCCGAATTCTATGCCTTTCACGGCAGGAACGGAAAAAATTATGTGCGAAAGACAGCTTTCCACAGTGTCGAACCATGGTTCGCCGACCCCGGCCGGCATTCCCGTTACGGCTGTCTGCAATATTCCGCCCACACTGTCGCCGTCCGCCGCAATTTTCTCGATTTCGGAATTTATTTCGGCAGCTTTTCCCTCGTCCAGTACCGGGAAATATTTTTTGTTCAATTCCTTTATATCCTCGGTGATGCTTTCAAAATTTCTGTCGGATATTCCGCAGCATTTCAAGATATGCGTTCCCACATAAATACCCTTGCTCTCCAATGCGGACGCCGCTATTGCACCTGCCGCCACAAGGGGAGCGGTTATTCTGCCGGAAAAATGTCCTCCGCCCCGGTAATCTTCAAATCCGTGATATTTTTCGTGTGCGGTAAAATCCGCATGAGAGGGCCTTGCAATGCTTTTGTTATAATCTCTGCTTCTCGTATTTGAATTTTCTATTACTATGCAAATCGGCGTTCCTGTGGTTCTGCCCTCGAAAACACCGCTGACAATCTTAAATACGTCAGCTTCGTGTCTTGCCGTGGATATTCTTCCTTTCGGCTTTCTTAAGTCAAGCCGTTCGTTTATGAAGTCTTTGTCTATCCTGATTCCGGGGGCGAGTCCGTCCAGTACCGCACCTATCATAGCGCCGTGGCTTTCGCCGAACAGCGTTACGCTTACGCTGCCGCCAAATGTATTTTTCAAGCTGCTCACCTCATTTCAGATAATCTTTAAGGGCGTGCGCATCAATGTCTTGCAGCTTGCCCTCGCCGATTTTGTCGGCTGTTACTATGGTAACCTTGTTTCCGGCAAGCTTTTTGTCGTGGAGCATTGCGGCAAGCACCTTTTCTTTGTCCGCCGTATATTCGGTTTTGAGTCCGGCACGCTTCAGCACGGGAACGAGCCTTTTCAGTGCTTCGCCCTTCGACATGGCAATCATGCCGAGTGCAACGCATTCCCCGTGATACAAATCCGTGTTTACTTCTATTCCGTGACCTACGGTATGTCCGAAATTAAGAATCTTTCTGAGTCCCGATTCTTTTTCGTCTTTCTCAACAACGTATTTTTTCACTTTCAGCGCTTTCAATATTATTTCATCAAGATTTTCCATGAAATCGTCTTTTTCAAAGATTTCAAAAAGCGATTTGTCGCTTGTCACGCCCACTTTTATGGCTTCCGCAAGTCCGTTTGAAATCTGGCGGGGACTTAAGCTTTTCAGCGTATCGGAATCTATTAAAACGCCTTTCGGCTGATAAAAAGCACCTATAATATTTTTAACGTGCATGAAATTTATTCCGACTTTGCCGCCTATTGACGAATCCACCTGCGAAAGAAGAGTTGTCGGTATGTTGTAAAAATCAATTCCTCTCATATATGCCGATGCCGCAAATCCGGTCAAATCGCCGACAACGCCGCCGCCTACGGCGACTGCACAGTCCTTTCTCGAAAAGCCGTGTTCAAGCATTGCTTTTTGCAGAAGCTCAAATGTTTTCAGACTCTTGCTTTCTTCTCCGCAAGGCACAGTCATAATGAAAGGTTCGGCGCACTGCTTTGCTACGGTTTCGGCATACTCTGCCGGCACTCCGCTGTCCGTTACAATCAGCACTTTTCTGTCGAGATTGAAATATTCCGCAGCCTTGGATATTGCACCGTGTTCTATGATTATATCGTATTTTGAATTTCCGGGTTCCATTTTCAGAATCATGGTTATTATCTCCTTTAATCTTCGAGCAGGATATGCTCGCCGTAAGTTCCCACAACACGCAGCTTGTCACAGTATTTGCCGAGTTCTTCGAGCATTTTTCCGCTCTGCTCCGTATTTACGTCGCCTCGGATTTCACTGTAAAAATAATACTGCCACAAAAGCCCCGGCATACTTCGGCTGCGGAGTATCTGCATACTGAATCCGTAATTACCTATAACGTTCAGTGCTTCTGCCAATGCACCGGCACGGTTGTTTACGGAAAATACAATCATGAAGTTTGTATTTCCGCCCTTGTGCGGCTGCGACGAAGCACGTGTCAACACTGCAAAACGTGTTGTGTTAAGCTCGCTTTCGTTGATTTCCGGTTCTATTATATTCAGCCCGTAAATATCCGCCGTTTCCTTGCTCGCAATCGCCGCCGTATGAATATCTTTTTTTTCCGATACCATTTTCGCCGCAATTGCCGTATTTTTCTCCGGAATGGCAACAAGTCCGTGTTTCTCTATGAAATTTCCGCATTGTTCGAGTGCCTGCGGATGGCTGATGACATATTTTATATCTTTCAGCGATGCACCATCAATGCCGAGAAGATTCTGCCTGATTTTAAGCTCGTAAATGCCGTTTATATAAAGAGAACCCGAAAAAATAAGGTCGATATTCTTTCCGACTTCTCCGGCAAAGCTGTTTTCTATCGGCAGCACAACGCAGTCGCAATCGCCGTTTTCAACGGCTTCGTAAGCCGATTTGAAATCGCCGTAGGCTATATGCTCGGAGGTCTTGAATATCTTTTTCGCCGCAATCTGCGCAAATGCTCCCTCCGTACCGCTGTAGGCAATCTTCATGCCGCTCATCAGACATTCCTGCATAGCACGCGACTGTGCCATGGTATCGTTTAAAAATCCGATATAATATCTGCGGATAAAATCGTCGTGAATATACTTGCTGTTCTTGTCGGCAAGCTGTTTTTCCCTCGACTTGTCCAGTACGGGAATACCGTGTTCTATTTTATATTCGGCAACTTTCTTAACGGCATTCATGCGCCTTTCAAAAAGCTCTGCCATTTCTTTATCTATCTGATTTATTTCACTGCGTGCGTCTTCAAGCAAATTCACAATATTCTCCATTCCGCCGCATTTTTATACGGCACATTTTTTTATATCTTATCATAATCGCAACTTTTTGTCAATGTTTTTTATACATTTGTTTATACAAAACCAAAAACGTTAATTTCTTGTTAATTTTTTTTGCCAATTACAAAAATTTACGTATATCGCCGCCGGTATGCATTTGAATACCTGGTCGCTGTTCAGACAGCCGACAACTACAGCCGCCGAAGCCTTAAGTCCGAATGCCGCATATAGCGAAAGAGGCATTACTATGAGCCAGATACTTATAAAATCGAGTATCATAACGTATTTTGTATCGCCGCCGCCTCGTATTATTCCGATATTAACGGGCATCTGATACGACATAGTCATGATTACAATGCTTTGCAGCGTGAAGAACGCATTTGCAAGCTCTCTTGTTTTGTCGGAAATATTATAAAGCCGAAGCATCAGATTTTTCAGCGTGAACAGCGATATTCCGAGTATTACGCCTATACATATGAAAATAAGCTGCAAAGACCTCGAATATTCTTTTATTCTTTCGCCGCCTCTGCCTATCTCCTGACCTATCAGCACGGAAGCAGCCGAAGCTGCACCCACGGACGTTACCTTGAGCAGCAAAAACAGCGTTGACGAAATCGAATACGCCGCCATTGCGGACGTGTCCATGTGACCGAGTATTACTGTCTGTACGGCGTTTGAAACTCCCCACATCAGTGACGAAAGGACAATCGGTATACATACTTTGAAATAGTCTTTTGCAAGGGTTTTGTCCGGTTTCAGATATTTTCTTATTTTAACCCTGCGGTATTTGAGCTTTATAAACGAAAATACTATTATACATTCCAATATGCGTGCCGTAAGAGTGCCGATAGCCGCACCCCGAACGCCCATTTCCGGCATTCCGAAGTTTCCGAATATAAGTATATAATTCACGCAGCAGTTCACGCACAGCGAAATGACGGACACCACAAGCGCTATTTTAACGCATTGCATAATGCGCAGCGATGCCAGCATTATGGCAGTGCAGGCAAACACGGGATATGTGAATTTTATTATGTCGATATACTTCACACCCTCGTTTATTACGTCGGTGTCGTTTGTGAATATTTTCAGTGCATAGTGCGGATACATCGCAACCGCCGCGAAGAGGGCGAATGCAACGAACATTTCCGCATAAAATCCCGTTAGCGCAAGCTTTTTCACGGGTTCTCGCTTGCCCTGCCCGAAATACTGGCAGCCGAGAACGATAACACCGTTCGATATGCCGTATACAATCTGCTGCAATACGAATTGTATCTGATTCACGGCGGCAACTCCGGAAAGCGCCGATTCGCTGTAATTTTCGAGCATGATGTTGTCCGCAAGGTTTACGCTTAGAATTACCGCCTGTTCCAGCATAAGCGTTATGCATAAAATCAAAAAGCTTTTGTAAAATTCTTTGTCTTTAGTTATCATAAAAAATCTCCGTTTCACCGCAAAAAAAGACGGTATACAGCCATTTCGGAAATAAAATCCGCCAATGAAGCAATATACCGCCTGAAAATTATGCTTTTATTCGTCGTCCGAACAGCCGCAGTCGCAGCCATCGCAATTGTCGCAGTCCTCGAACTCAATTTCTATGAGCTCACCGCATTTCGGACATCTGATTTCATCGTCCGAACCAAGTATATCCTCGTCGATATAGATTATATTTCCGCATTTTTCGCACTGAACCTCAAAATAATCAAGGTCATCGTCCTCATCTTCGTCATCGTCCATATAATCGTCATAATCTTCGTCAAGGTAATCCTCGATATCCTCAACTTCTTCTGTGAGGTCTTCAATCTTTTCTTCGAGTATGGAAACCTCGTCCGCAAGGTCTTGAATTAAGTCTATCATTGCGTTAAAAAGTCTGCCCTCGTTTGTCGATTCGTCGAAGTTAAGACCTTCTGCAAGTCCGCTTAAATATGAAGCATGTTCTGTTAAATATGACATAGTAATTCTCCTTTCCGATATTTAAATCAAGATTACGCTCTTTCCATGTATGTTCCGGTTCTTGTATCCACTCTGATTTTCTCGCCCTCGTCTATGAAGAGAGGTACGTTGATTTTTGCGCCTGTTTCGAGAACAGCCGGCTTTGTTGTTCCCGTAGCCGTATCGCCTTTGAATCCCGGTTCTGTTTCCGTTACAACGAGTTCAACGAAGTTCGGCGGCTCAACGCCGAATACCTTGCCCTTGAACGAAAGCACCTTAACCTGCATATTGTCTTTGAGATACGGTAATGCGGATTCCAAAAGGTCTGCGCCGAGAGGCATCTGTTCGTATGTTTCAACATCCATGAAATAATACAAATCGCCGTCATTGTAAAGATATTCCATATCTTTTCTGTCTACGTGCGCAAGAGGCATTTTGTCTGTCGGGTTGAATGTTTTCTCGATTACGGCACCCGTTATTACGTTCTTTATTTTTGTTCTTACAAAAGCTGCTCCTTTGCCCGGTTTTACGTGCTGAAACTGTATTATCTGATAAACGCTGTTGTCCATTTCAAATGTTATACCGTTTCTGAAATCTCCTGCTGATATCATAAGTTAATCTCCTTGTCCGCCGCCCTGCTCCGGCATAAATTATATTGTATTTGCAATCTCCTTTTGCAAGGTTTGAAGATAAAGGAGATTTTTTCACACACCTGATATGCGGCACTTTGAATATATTTACATGATTTTCCATACTGATATACCCAAAGGCTCTTTATATATTATACACCAATACGGCGGATAATTCAAGTGTTATTTTTCTCAAATTATAATCAAATCCTTTGTGGAATTTGTTAATATTTCATTATAATTCTCGCCGATAACGACAAGGTCCTCTATTCTTACGCCGAAATTGCCCTCGATATACACGCCGGGTTCGACTGTGATAACCGTTCCGGGTTTCAGCGTATCCTTGCAGCTTCTGTTGAGTGCCGGCTGCTCGTGAATATCTATTCCCACGCTGTGACCCAAGGCATGACCGAAATACTTGTCCAACTCAAAGGAGCTGAAAATTCTTCTGGAATATGCGTCGATTTCGGAGCATACAGCACCGCATTTCAGCTTTGAAAGTGCCTTTAACTGCGTGAAATACACTGCGTTGTATACCATTTCCTGTTCCTTTGAAATATCTCCCACAGCGACGGTTCTTGTCATATCGCTGCAATAGCCGTTGTATACGCAGCCGAAATCCATAACGATGAAATCACCGTTTTCGATTTTCTTTCCGCTTGCCTTGCCGTGGGGCAGAGCCGAGTTTTTACCGGACGCTATTATAGTATCGAACGAGGTTTTCGAGGCTCCCGCTTTTCTCATGTTGTATTCAAGCTCCGCAGCTATTTCGGTTTCGCTCATTCCGACTTTTATTCGGCTGACGGTATCTTTGAATGCGTCGTCTGCGATTTTTGCCGCAAGGCGTATGCTGTCAATCTCGTCTTTGCTTTTTATTTCGCGCATTTTTGCAATCATATTTTTTATCGGGACGAGAACCGCTCCCGTTATGAATTTGTTCATTGCGCTGTATGCCGCAAAGCTCAAAGCACGTTCTTCGATTCCGAGTTTCGTTACGCCGTGCGCCGCCGTTATCCGGTTTACAACTTTATATACACCGTCTTTTATATCCTTTACGGTAAACAGCGGTGCCTGGTGTTCCGCCTGTTCCAAAAATCTGAAATCGCAAAGTATGTATGCGGCGTCGAGTGTTATGAGCAAATCGCCCTCGTCGCCGTCGAATCCGCTTAAATAAAAAACGTTCTGACGGCTCGTTATGAGAGCACCGTTCATTCCGTTTTCAGCCATGATTCTTCTTAAAGCAACTACTCTTTCCATATTCATATGTATCATTTCCTTTCAAAAAACACTTTTTTAAATTTAAATGTATAATCGGGAAATTTTCGGTCTATAATAAGAGTACCTCACAAAATATATTTTTATTCCCCGATTTAGATAATATTGCTGTTCCCCTTTAGTAATATTATCTAAAAAGAAAGAGGCTGTTGTACATTTAGCGCAACAGCCTTCTTTTTTATTCAAAAATTTTAACTGCCGCACTAAAATTTGCCGCCGAGTATAAACTCGAATATTCTCTCGGCTTCCGCATAAAGCTTCAGATAATCTTTGTCGTTTTTCTTGTTTTCACGCTTAAACTGCAAACCGAGATATACTTTTTTGCTCCCGATATAGCCTATTTTTTCGGCAAATTCCGTTCCCGTAACGTCGATGCAAACCGCTTTTTTGTTTCCGTTGTAAAGAATCTTGTCCTCGCTTATACCGTGTTTTTTCACAAGCTTGTCAATCGGCGCAAAAGCTTCCATCTCGACATAACGCTTTATGTTGTCCTCGTCGATAAGCATTATCATCGGCGTATCGTCCGCCGCCAGCGTCAGCTCCGCTTTTTGCATCATCGCCGAAGTATACTGTGCGTCTTTGCCGTCGCCGAGCGCCAGGTTCAAAACGTTCGGATATACCGTACCGTCGCCGTTCACGTCCGTTACATATTTCTCAAAAAACTTTTCCGTTTTTTCTTCGGTATCCAGCGTCTGACTTCCGAGATACATAAACGCAAAATCCGGGTCTTTCCTCGACACCATTTCGTTCACCGTATAGCCTATCAGAATCAGGACAATTATTCCTGTGATTATATGTATTCGGTAATAAAACCATACGTTTTGCCAAAATTCTTTTGTATTCGGTTTGTAGGATTTTGAAAAATCTTTTTCCATACTGACCACATAAGGGGCGGCTCCTTAATCTCCATTCTTATGTATTCCCCCACTCATGCCGCCGTTCTCCGATTCCCTCGGAGAATATAAATATATTGTACCACATTTAATATGTTATGTCAAGTGTTTTTTAATGTGTATCGGTAATGAAAAGAGTAAACCTTTAAGTGCCGTTTCAATGTCCTATGCTGTTATTTATATTCTATCACAAAAGACTTTTATTTTAAAGTGTTTTTTAATTTACAGATTTTTTCACATTCTCCTTTTAATATTCCGTCCGAATATCCCGTTATTTTTACCTTAACGATATTTTTTATCAAATCATCGCTGCCGTCAAATTCCGTAATACAATAATTCGGCGCATGACCGGCAAGCTTGCCGTTTTCGTTTCTTTTCTCAACCAGTATATCAAATATTTTTCCTATACAGCTTTCAAAAAAACGTGTTTCACATTCGTTTGCGACAGTCTGCATTTCGGCAGCTCTCGCACGTTTCACTTTATCCGTCAGCTGTCCCGCCATATCGGCAGCCGGTGTTCCGTTTCTTCTCGAATACGGGAAAACATGGATTTTGGAAAAGCCTATTTCTTCCGCAAAATCCAGAGAAGCCTTATGCTCCTGCTCTGTTTCGCCGGGGAATCCGGTCATAATGTCCGTAGTTACGGAAGCGTCCTCCCAATTCTCTCTCAAAAGCATAACCGCACGGCGATAATTCTCGCAGGTATAACGCCGCTTCATGCGCTTCAGCACGCTGTCGCATCCGCTTTGGAGCGACATATGGAACTGCGGACAAAGCTTCGGCAGTCTGTCCGACATTTCCGCAATTTTTTCCATGACGGGCGTAAGCTCCAGCGAACCGAGCCTTATACGCTTTATCCCGTCAATTTCTTCAAGCATCAGCAATACGTCTGCCAGGTCGGTATTTTCCGTATCTTTTCCGTAGGACGTGAGATGTATTCCGGTAAGGACTATTTCCGTATATCCGGCAGCGGCAAGTGTCTGCGCCTCGCTTTTTATATCCTCAAGCGAACGGCTTCTGACTCGCCCCCTTGCATATGGAATAATGCAGTATGTGCAAAAATTGTCGCAGCCGTCCTCAATCTTCATGAACGCACGTGTTTTTCCGATATGCTCTTTAACGGAAATATCGGTATATTTTCTTTCCTTTGAAATATCATCAACCGAAAAAATCTTATTGCCGGAAAATTCCTCAACGGCATCTACCGTTTTATCCTTATTATTGCCGAGTACAATATCGACAAAATCCATTTTTTCAAATTCCTCGGGGTTTACCTGGCTGTAGCAGCCGGCTACGGCTATAATCGCCTGCGGATTCGTTTTATGCGCCCGATACACGGCATTCCTCGATTTTCTGTCCGCCATTGCGGTCACGCTGCACGTATTTATTATATACACGTCCGCCGGCTCGGAAAAAGCGACAACGTCATACCCCTTTTCTTTAAAACGTTCCTCCATATATTCCGTTTCATATTGGTTTACCTTGCACCCCAATGTGTAAAATGCGACTTTTTTCATAGCTCCTCCGTTAAAATAAACAAAAAATTGTGCATATTCTTTAAAAAATACACCGAAAATTTAACATTATATCTATTGACTTATTTTAATAATTATTGTATAATAATATTGGATATGATAAATATTCCAATCAATATTTTTAGGAGGGAATTGAAATGAGAACTTGTGAAATTATGCTTAGCTCGATTAACGACGTAAAAGCTTTCGTTAATATCGTAAACAACTACAACTTTGACGTAGACCTCGTATCAGGCAGATATGTTGTTGATGCAAAATCAATAATGGGCATCTTCAGCCTTGATTTGAGCAAACCTATTAAAGTTGAAGTAAGAGAAGAAGGCAGCGAAAAATTCTTTGAGGAACTCGCACCGTTTATCAGATAATATCAAAAGTTATTCATAAACATATGCAAAAAGAGTCTTGAAAAAGGCTCTTTTTGCATATACTGTCAATTGTCCCTTAATGCGAAATTTTATCAATCAGTTTACTTGTTTCTTCTTTATCCGCAACATAATACGAAAGTCCGGATATGCGCTGTGCCTGTCCCGGCAGCTTATATGTTTCAAATGCGCCTTTTTCGGCTTTCAAAGCAGAAAACAACAACGGAATATAGCTGCTTTCCGGAATATCCGTATCTATATTCTTTTTGAGTTCTCCCATAACTTTCGGCAGCTTCAGCACAGTTTTTACATTAAGCTTCTGCTTAACAAGCGCATGTATAAAATCCTGTTGAACCGCTATGCGCGCTTCATCGCCCATGGGGTATCGCCTGAATCTCACAAGCTGTTCGGCCTTTGCGCCGTCCAGATGCTGCATACCCTTTTTCAAATCGATATACAAATCCTGATAAGGGTCTTCGTAAAACATATCCTGCGGAACATCGAAATCCACTCCGCCGAGTGCGTCTATAACGTTTCTGAACGTTTCAAAAGAAAATTTCACATAGTTATCTATTTTTATATCGAGCAGATTTTCAAGTGTATCTATGGTCTGTTCCTCTTTGCCGAGCGCATATGCGCTGTTTATTTTATGATATTTGCCGTCTATCGGGACACGTGTATCTCTCGGAACAGACAAGAGGTTTATTTTGCCGGACTCGCCGTTCAAAAAAGCCACCATCAAAACGTCCGACCGCAAGCCTTCGCCGTCCATGCCCATTACAACTATGTTTTTTGTCTGCGTGGGCACAAGCTTTGTAATAAGTGCCGGAGGCTGTTTCGTTATGGCCCACGAAGCCGCAACGTATCCGCCTATTCCCACGAATAATATAAGTATTATAACAATAAGTCTGCGTATAAATTTCATAATAATCAGATTCCTTAATATAAAAATAATATCATTATAAAAATAGTATATCACATTTTTTTATCTTTTGCAACCGTATTTTCAAAATTATCTCGCAAACTGCCAAAATTTTATCAATTTTTGCAATATATTTTATAAACATTATTTTTTTGTACGTTTTTTTATATATTTTTTATCTTGACGCGATATGTATGTTTGTGGTAAAATAGATATAACATAAATACTATAATAAATAAAGGAGAAAGATATGGCTATTATATTTAATGAACCGTCGCATACTTTCGGCGAATATCTTCTTATTCCCGGATATTCTTCCAAAGAATGTGTTCCGACAAACGTAAACCTTGAAACGCCTGTTGTTAAATTTAAAAAAGGCGAAGAGCCGTCAATAAAAATGAATATACCTCTTGTTTCCGCAATAATGCAGTCCGTTTCGGACGATAAAATGGCGGTTGCACTGGCAAAAGAGGGCGGAATATCTTTCATTTACGGCTCGCAGTCCATTGAGGACGAGGCTGCAATGGTTGCAAGAGTAAAAAACTACAAAGCGGGATTTGTTACAAGCGATTCAAATCTTCGTCCCGACCAGACACTGAAAGACGTTGTGGAGCTCACGGCAAAAACAGGTCATTCGACGATTGCCATAACGGAGGACGGCAGTCCGGACAGCAAGCTTCTCGGCATAGTTACCAGCCGTGATTACAGAGTAAGCCGCATGGAGCCGGACACCAGGATTTCCGAGTTTATGACTGCTTTTGAAAATCTTATCTATGCGGACGAAAACACAACACTTAAAGAGGCAAATGATATTATATGGGATAATAAGCTTAATTCACTTCCCATAATAGACAAGAATCAAAAACTCAAATACATGGTTTTCCGCAAGGACTATTCGAGTCATAAAGAAAACACCCACGAGCTTCTTGATGCGAACAAAAGATACGTTGTCGGTGCAGGCATAAACACAAGAGATTATGCCGAGCGTGTTCCGGCACTCGTAGAAGCCGGCGCAGATGTTCTCTGCATAGATTCTTCCGAGGGATATACGGAATGGCAGAAGCTTACCATAGATTTTATACGTGAAAAATACGGCGACAGCGTAAAAGTCGGCGCCGGAAATGTTGTTGACAAAGAGGGATTTTTATATCTGGCAAAAGCCGGTGCGGATTTCATAAAAATCGGTATAGGCGGCGGCTCGATATGTATAACACGTGAGCAAAAAGGTATAGGCAGAGGTCAGGCAACGGCAGTTATAGAAGTTGCAAAAGCAAGAGATGAATATTTTGAAGAAACGGGAATATATATTCCGATTTGCTCGGACGGCGGCATTGTTCACGATTATCACATAACTCTGGCGCTTGCCATGGGTGCGGACTTCATAATGCTCGGCAGATATTTCTCCAGATTCGACGAAAGTCCGACGAACAAAATAAATATAAACGGAAATTACATGAAAGAATATTGGGGCGAGGGCTCAAACCGTGCGAGAAACTGGCAGCGATACGACATGGGCGGTGCAAACAAGCTTTCGTTTGAAGAAGGTGTTGATTGCTATGTTCCTTATGCCGGCTCGCTCAAAGACAACGTAACCTTAACGCTTAACAAGGTTCGTTCAACGATGTGTAACTGCGGAGTTTTAAATATTCCGGATTTGCAGAAAAACGCAAAAATGACACTTGTGTCTTCGACAAGTATCGTAGAAGGCGGCGCACATGACGTACTTTTGAAAGAAAACCACGTGAACGTCATTAAATAACGGAGGAGCATCGAATGAAAAATTGTATAGTGGGGCAGTCCGGAGGACCGACTGCCGCAATAAATGCGTCCCTTTGCGGGGCATTGAAAGCGGCTCACGAAAGTGATAAAATTGAAATGGTATACGGAGCGGTAAACGGAATACAGGGGGTTTTGAACGAGAACTTTCTCGACCTCGGAAAATTATTTTCCGATGAGCATGAAAGAATCCTTTTAAAACAAACACCTGCATCCTACCTCGGCTCATGCAGATACAAGCTTCCCGAAATAACCGAAATTGAAATTTATACGAAAATATTTGATGTTTTTGATAAATATAACATAGGCTATTTCTTTTACATCGGCGGAAACGATTCTATGGATACAGTTTCCAAGCTCAGCCGATACGCAAAGCTTATATCATATGATATTAACATAATAGGGATTCCGAAAACTATAGACAACGATTTGATGGAAACGGATCATACGCCGGGGTTCGGCTCGGCGGCGAAATACATCGCTTCGTCCGTGAGAAGCGTAGGACTTGATTCCGATGTTTACGATTTAAATTCCGTAACCGTTATAGAAATTATGGGCAGAAACAGCGGCTGGCTCACTGCCGCCGCATCACTTGCCAGAACAGACAAGCTGAAAGCACCTCATCTGATATATCTTCCCGAATCGGTATTTTCCGACGAGAAATTTTTCAATGATATACGCAGACTGAATGCGCAGGGTATTAAAAATGTTGTCGTTGCCGTTTCCGAAGGCATAAAGTATGAGGACGGTACGTATGTATGCGAAGATGTCGGCAGCGGACTTTCCGATATATTTGGGCATAAGAACCTGAGCGGTACGGCAAAGGTTCTTGAAGATAAGGTACGGCAGACGCTCGGCTGCAAGGCAAGAGGAGTTGAAATAAACGTACTTCAGCGTTGCGGAGCACATTCGCTTTCGCTTACCGATATTGAAGAAGCATATGCGGTAGGCATAGCCGGAGTGCGTGAGGCAGAAAGCGGCGGTACGGGAAAAATGATGGTTTTCGTCAGGAAAAGCAATGCACCGTATGAAATTGCGATTGAAAGCAGAGATGTTGAAAATATCGCAAACGGAGAGAAAACCGTGCCGCTCGCATGGATTGTCGGCGGCTGTGATGTTTCGGAAAAAATGACGGAATATATATCTCCGCTTATTCAGGGAGAACCGGAATTGATATACGAAAACGGTATCCCGGTATATTTATCAAGATAAAATAATAAATTATGCACCTTTTTAAGTATTTCTTTTTGGGTGCATATAATTTTTTCATTTTTTCAAAACTTTTTTTATAAAAACAGAGTCTAAGTAAGTGAAAGGGGGCGCAGATGTGAATAACAGACAAAGCTTTGACAAATACATTTCCGAAAATCTTGATTCGGCATACAGATTTGCATATATATGTACGAAAAACAAAGAGGACGCAGAGGATGTGCTGAACGAAAGCGTTATGCGTGCATTGAAGGGAATAAACAATCTCAAAGATGCCGGATATATAAAAACGTGGTTTTACAGAATTATTATAAACACTTCGGCAACGTATCTCAAGAAGAACCGAAAAACCGTTTCCATGGATGATGCGCCGTACATAGCAGACGGCAAATGCGATGACTATTCGGTACTTACTGTCGAAAGCCTTACTCGGACGCTCGACGAAAAATACAGGAGTGTTGTTGTGCTGAGATTTTGCGAGGATATGCCGATAAAGGATATTGCAAAAGTCCTGGGCGAAAACGAAAACACCGTAAAAACAAGGCTCTATACGGCGCTCAAAATATTAAAAAAGGAGGTCTGAATTTTGGACAGCTTAAAAAAGGATTATGAAAAAATCAAGGCAAGCAAAGAATTAAGAGAAAGGATTGAAAAAACTATGAAAAAAGAAAAAATGAAAAACAGGGTAAAACTCAGCGGAAGTATTGCGGCAGGCATAATTGCTCTCGGTATCATCAGCGTAAATGTTTCCCCGGAACTTGCATACGCTATGTCGGATATCCCCGTGATAGGCTCGGCGGTACGTGTCGTTACGTTCGACAGATACGTGCATAAGGACGGCGGATATGACGCCGATGTGGCAACGCCGAAGCTTGAAGGCATTGCGGACAAAAAGCTTGAGGAAAAGCTCAACCGCGAATTTAAAGAAAATGCAAAAACCATAATCGAAAAATACGAAAAAGACGTTAAGGAGCTTAAAGACGAATTGGGCGAAGATGCGGTTCATATGGGCGTAAACTCGGATTATATCGTAAAAACCGATAACGATAATATTTTGGCGATAGACGTATATATTCTAAACACAGCCGGTTCATCATCAACCGTACATTCGTTCTATACAATAGACAAGAAAAGCGGCAGGCTTCTGACTCTAGAAGGCTTATTTAAAAAGGATGCCGATTACGTTAAGGTTTTGAGCGATTATATAAAGCAGGAAATGAAACGTGAAAATGAGGAAAACGACGGACTTTTTGAGCTTGACGGCGAATGGGCATTCAAAGGCATAAAAAAAGACCAGAATTTCTATATAAATAATGACGGACTTCTTGTGATTTGCTTTGACAAATACGAGGTAGCCGCAGGTGCGCAGGGCAGCCCCGAATTTGTTATACCGAACGAGGTTATAAAAGACATATTAAAGTAATACAAACAGGTGCGGCAAACAAACTTGCCGCACCTTTCCTATCAATACCGACCCGAATTCCGGTTTCGGATACAGCGGAATGAATTTAAGACCGTCGAATCGGGTTTCGGGTCTATTGTCGGGCAGTTTCGCAGGCAAACCGTGCCATAATATCCGAAAAATACGCAAAGCTTTTAAACTCGCCGCTGCCTATCTCGATTTCTCCGGAAAGCTCCTTCTTTGCGTTAAGTTCATTTTTCGTCTTTTCTTCGAGAGATACAATCTCGTGCGTTCTGCGCTGCAGCAGCATACCCTCGTCCGTCAGAATTATATGATGATTGCTCCTTTCAAAAAGCCTAACGCCGAGTTCGTCCCCCGGCTGCATAAGCCGGCGTGAAAGCGTAGGCTGCGTGATGTGCAGCAGCTGCGCTGCTTTCGTAATATTTTCTTCACGTGCGGTTATAAGAAAATATTTCAATACCCTGAGTTCTATATGATTTTTCCCGCTACAAAAAGGGAGCTGTAACAAAATCATTTTCATTACAGCCCCCTTTTTAATTTACAGTTATATAATCTTTTACAGCTTCAAGCTTCTTTTTGCCTATGCCGGAAACATTCAAAATGTCGTTGACATCACCGAAAGGGCCGTGCGAACTTCTGTATGCTATAATACGTTCGGCAAGACTTTCGCCGATACCGTCCAAAGTCATAAGACGTTCCTTGGAAGCCGTGTTTATATTTATCTTCTTACTTGCCGCTTCCGGAACTTCCGCTATGGTTCCGTCCGCAGTATAGCTTGACTGACCTTTCACGGAAACAACTATAGTTTCACCGTCTTGCAGAAAATTTGCAAGGTCGAGATCGGAAGCATCTCCGTTTTCAAGTACGCCGCCGGCTTTTTTAATTGCGTCCTCAACTCTGTCGGTGACTTTCATCTCATAAACACCGGGTTTCTTAACCTCACCTTTGACATAAACCTTTACAAGCGGCAAATCCGAAACCTCACCGCTTTTCGGTGAAGAATAATTCATGTATACTACCGACACTGCACAGAATATTGCAAATACCGCAACAAACAGCAGCGCAGGCAGATTCTTGTTGTTATTTTCCATTATCCTTTAACCACGAGATTCACAAGCTTGCCCGGAACGCATACAACCTTTGCAACGTCCTTGCCCTCGGCAACTTCGTCTATCTTACCCGAATTCCTTACAAATTCCTCCATAGCGGTTCTGTCCAGACCGTTCGGAATCATCATTTTGTCTTTAACACGTCCGTTGATCTGCAATACGATTTCAATTTCATCGTCAATCGTTTTCGATTCGTCATATTCCGGCCACGGGTGGTATGCTATTTCTTCTCCGAATTCCTGCATACTCCAGAGTTCCTCCGTTATATGCGGTGCAATTGGGTTCAGCAGCTGAAGGAAAGTTTTAAATTCTCCTCTTGTTACCTTACCGTTTTTGTTAAATTCGTTTACAAGCGACATAAGAGCGGCAATAGCCGTGTTGAATTTCATTTTTTCAATATCGTCGCCTACTTTTTTGATTGTCTTGTGCATTACGGACTCGTTTTCCTTGGAATATTCCATGCTGCCTTTGAGCATAAACTGAAGTCCCCATACCCTTTCGAGGAATCTGAAACAGCCGCGAACACCCTGTTGCGACCATGGAGTCGATTGGTCGAACGCACCTATGAACATTTCATACGTTCTGAGCGTATCAGCACCGAAATCGTTTACTATATCATCGGGATTTACTACGTTTCCTCTCGATTTTGACATCTTCTCGCCGTTCTCGCCTAAAATCATTCCGTGCGATGTACGTTTTACATACGGTTCTTTTGTCGGCACTATGCCGCAGTCATACAGAAATTTGTACCAAAAACGCGAGTAGAGCAGATGCAGCGTGGTATGCTCCATACCGCCGTTGTACCAGTCTACCGGCATCCAGTAATCCATTTCTTCCTTTGCCGCAAGTGCTTTGTCGTTATGCGGGTCTATATAGCGCAGGAAATACCATGAAGAGCCTGCCCACTGCGGCATGGTATCTGTTTCACGCTTTGCATCGCCGCCGCATTTCGGGCATTTCGTATTAACCCAGCTGTCTATCTTCGCAAGCGGTGACTGTCCGTTGTCCGTAGGCTCATAGTTATCCACTTCGGGCAGTTTGAGCGGAAGCTCGCTTTCATCAATCGGCACCCAGCCGCATTTTTCACAATGTACAAGAGGTATCGGTTCGCCCCAGTATCTCTGGCGTGAAAATACCCAGTCGCGCAGCTTGAAGTTCACTTTGCGCTTGCCTATGTGGTTATCTTCCAAATATTTTATCATTGCCGGGATAGCTTCTTTAACAGTCATACCGGTTAAAAATCCCGAATTAACCATATTTCCGCTTGCCACGTCCGTATATGCTTCTTTCTGAACGTCCTCGCCGCCGCCGACAACCTCGATTATCGGCAGACCGAATTTAACCGCAAAATCATGGTCACGCATATCATGTGCCGGAACTGCCATAATAGCACCCGTGCCGTATGTTGTAAGTACATAATCCGAAATCCATACCGGAAGCTTCTCGCCGTTTACGGGATTTACAGCCTTTACGCCTTTAAGCTCCACGCCTGTTTTATCTTTGGCAAGCTCCGTGCGCTCAAATTCCGTTTTCTTCGCCGCAGCACTGACATATTCGGCTACTTCGTCCGGATTTTCGATTTTGAGCTTTTTGAGCAGTTCGTGTTCCGGAGAAAGCACAAGATATGTAGCTCCGAAAAGCGTATCGCAGCGTGTCGTATACACCGTTATTTTCTCATCGCTTCCGTCAATTTTGAAATCAACCTCTGCACCCTCCGAGCGGCCTATCCAGTTTTTCTGCTGAATCTTAACTTTTTCTATATAATCCGTTTCGTCCAAATCCTTGATAAGGCGGTCGGCATATTCCGTGATTTTAAGCATCCACTGGCTTTTGTTCTTCTGCACAACCTCGCTGCCGCAGCGTTCGCATACACCGTTCACAACTTCTTCGTTTGCCAGTCCCACTTTGCAGCCGGTACACCAGTTTATCGGCATTTCCTGTTTATATGCCAATCCTTTTTTGAAAAGCTGCAGGAAAATCCACTGCGTCCATTTATAATAATTCGGGTCTGTTGTGTTTATTTCTTTCGACCAGTCGAAAGAAAAACCTATCATCTTGAGCTGGCGTTTGAAATTCGCCACATTGTTTTCCGTAACAATTCTCGGATGAATTTTATTTTTTATCGCATAGTTTTCCGTCGGCAGACCGAATGCGTCCCAGCCCATGGGATAGAGTACGTTATAGCCCTGCATTCTTCTTTTTCTCGCAATAATATCCAGTGCCGTATAGCTTCTCGGATGGCCTACGTGCAGACCCTGTCCGGACGGATAGGGAAATTCTACAAGAAGAAAACATTTCGGCTTGGATTTGTCAGTTCCCGCCTTGAAAGTTTCGTTTTCTTCCCAGTGTTTCTGCCATTTCGCTTCGATTGATTTAAAATCATAACTCATGTAATATCTTCGCCTTTCATACTATCTTTTTTCAATTAAATTCTATTTGAGGAGCGTCTGACCACAAACGCTCGAGGTCGTAAAAATCCGCTGATTCGTAATCGAAAATATCTACGATAATGTCACCGTAATCAAGCAGAATCCAGCCGTCTTTTCCCTCACGGTGTTTGAGTGTGACACCGCTTTCTTTCAGCTTTTCCTCCACTGTATCGCTCAGCGCATTTACGTGCGTACTTGAGCTACCGGTTGCGAGTACGAAATAATCTCCGAGACTCGTAAGTCCTTTAACTTCAAGTACCTTTATATTCTCGCCTTTTTTATCATCAAGTATCTTTGCCGCAAGCACGGCTTTTTCCTTTGAAAGCATTTATTCTTCCCCTCTTTCGTCTGTATTGCTGTCTGTATTTTCATTGTCGGTGTTTTCGCTCGGCTTTGCGGTTTCCGCCGGTTTTTCGTCCGGCTTCTCCGCCGCCGGGGTTTCCTCCGGTTTTACCGTAGGCTTTGCGGTAGGTTTCGCCGTTTCGCTCGGTTCTGCCGTAGTATGCGGCGTTGCCGTCGCCTTGTGCGAAGCTTCCGGTGTGGCCTTTTCCGCAGCCTTTGTGGCCGCCGGTGTATTCTCGTAATACGTCTTTTTGTTATATTTGTATTCGGTTTCGTCCTCGGTGTAATGCGTAACCGGAGATGTTTCTTTCGGCTTATACGTTCCCGAAACCTTGTTTTTGCCGCCGAAATACTGATTGCTTATCCTTGCGGCATCCTGTTTATCCACAACGAAATATGAATATTTTATTGTTTTCGGCTCGCCCGGAGCTTCTATAAATTCTATGTTATCCGTGCCTATACTTAGAATCTTATATATAAACTGATATGCGCTATCGTTGTTTATATTCGTTTTCATATTATCTTTTGCGATTTTTATGAGATCGGAAATTTTGCTTATTCCGTCTGCGCTGATAACCTTTTTGATAAGCGCAGTTATAAACTCTCTCTGCACCTTGATTCTCTGCAAATCTCCCATGGGATAGCCCGAACCGTCATTATTTTTACGGAAACGCACAAATCCCTCTGCTTTTTTACCGTCAAGCACCTGTTTCCCTTTTTTTATATGGATATGCAAATCCTGTCCGGGCGTAGGGTCGTCGTAGTCCATGTTTATCGGCACGTCCATTTCCACGCCGCCCAATGCGTCTATCGCCTGTACAAATCCGTCCAGCTCTATGGCAAGATATTTCTCCGCATCAATGTAATATGCCAGCTTAACTTCTTTTTTCAGCTGGTCAAAACCGCTGAAATATGCGGAATTAAGCTTCTTGTCGCGTCTGCCGTTGTTTTCTACGTAGGTATCTCTCGGCAGCTGCATTACATATGCTTTGTTTTCTTCTTTATTATACGTTGCAACCATCATCGTATCCGTTCTGTAGCCGCCCTTATCCGTTCCGATAAGCAATACATTATAATTCGGAGGGTCCTCCGTTTTTATAATCGGCGTAACAATCTTCGACATGCCGCTTATCATACCGTTTTCCTTTATTATATTGCGCACCGTCATTCCTATCAGCGTAAAGCAGGTTGCGCATACTATAAGGCAGCTTACAAATACCGGTATCCACGAATGGCTCACGGATTTCGCTGCCGCCGGGGCTGACATGATTTCGTCCGGTATGAATACGGCTTCGTCTGCCTGCGAAATCACGGTCTGCATTTCTTTTGTAGCTTCGTTATTTATATCATTCATTGTTATCTCCTGTCTGTTCGCGGTTCAAAAGTATTTCGTTTCGTACCATAATCGCATTGGGATGCATTGTATATCCTTTTTCGATTATGTATTTCAGCGTATGGTTTATAGTATCTACAAGTGCGCCGTCTATATCCGTATATGCTTTTTCCCTTATTCCTCTTGCCCAGGGGAGTTTGGCGTCACGTGTTTCCTCAATATTATCCGAAAGATAGATTATCTTCGTAAGCATAGGCATATTCATACGACTCAGCGTATGATAATATATAGCGTCGAAAATCTCATCGTCAATGCCGTATATTTCTTTTGCATAGTATGCTCCGGCTATCCCGTGCCAGAGCTTCGGAGATGTGGTTATAAGTCTGTCCGTCACATTTCCCATATCAAAATATCTGCGCATTTTTTCGGAATCAAATTCCTTTGCGCAATCGTGCAAGATTCCGGCAAGCGCCGCTTTTTCCGAATCTATGCCGTAATGTGCGGCAAGGCTTTCGGCAAGGCGCATAACTCCCACGCTGTGATTAAACCTTTTTTCGCTTAAAAGCCCTTTAATATCGGATATTAATGAGTCTGTTATCATTTCATCACCTGTATAAATTATTCTCGATAATATATTCTTTAACGGCGTCCGTCACTCCGTATACAACGCCGCTTTCCTTTATTTTCTCTCTTATCTTCGTTGAAGAAATATCCACAAGCGGATTTTCCGCAGAATATATTTTTACACCGAAGCGCTTTTCCTGTTCTTCGATTGCTTTTTCATCATCTGCGTTTCGTTTCGCAACTATGATATTCGCTGCGGCGAATATCCTTTGCGGTTCATTCCATTCATCTATATATGCCGCACTGTCGCCGCCTATAATGAAATACAGTTCGTCGTTCGGATATATCCCCTTGAAATACTCCAGCATATCCGCACTGTACGAATATTCCGTCTTGTTCGTTTCATAATCCGAAACGATATAGTCTCCGAAAGCAAGACGGCACATTTCAAACCGCTGTCTTGCCGAAGCTTTGCACACATTCTTGTGCGGCGGAATACCTGTCGGCACTATGATTGTTTTTTCAAGCCCGAAGCTTTTTTCGCAGTATTTAAGTATTGATAAATGCCCTATGTGCGGAGGGTCGAAGCTTCCGCCGAAAATTCCTGTTTTCATTTCTTTTTCTTCGGCATTGTGATTTTTCTGTTTTTCGCATTATTCGCCTGTTTATAAAGCACGAATTTATATCCTATGCACTGAACGGGGTCTGCTTTCAAAAGCTCTGCACACTGTTCGCACGCCGCTCTCGTTGTCATAAATGCCGTTTCGAGAACGGTCACCTTTATAAGTTCTCTCTTTTCAAGAACATCGGCAAGCTGAGAAATAAACGTTTCGTTTATGCCGTTTTTGCCAATCTGGGAAACAGGCTCTATGCTGTTTGCCATGCCCCTGAGATACGCTCTTTGTCTTGAGTTTAACATTAATATTTACACTCCTAATCCACAAAATCAAATTCTATATCATACATTGCCACGGTATCGCCCTCTTTGGCGCCTTTTTCCCTCAATGCGTCTATTATTCCTTTTCTTCTTAAGCTGTTCTGGAAAAACCCGAGAGATTCGTTGTCGCCGAAATTCGTTGAGTTTATAAGATATTCGATATATCCGCCCTCAACAACGAATTTTTCGTTTTCACGTCTTACAGTGAACGGAGTTTCCTCCTGCTCTTCTTCCGGAAGTGCTTCAAATTCCTGTGTCATCTTCGGAATTGTCTGCAACACGTTGTATACATGGTTCAGAAGCTCTTTCACTCCTGCCCCCGTAGCTGCCGAAATCGGAAATACCTCGTATCCTCTTTTTTTCATTTCCGCTTCAAACTGCTCTTTCAGCTCCGGATTCATATTGAGGTCTGTTTTATTTTCTGCAATTATCTGTATTTTATCTGCGATTATGCCGCTGAAGCTTTTAAGCTCGTTATTTATTATATCGAAATCTTCGATAGGGTTTCTGCCCTCGATTCCCGACACATCAACAACGTGCACTATAAGGCGTGTTCTCTCGATATGTTTCAGGAAATCGTGCCCCAGACCCACGCCGTCGCTTGCGCCCTCGATAAGTCCCGGAATATCCGCAAGCACAAAGCTTCTTTCGTCGTCCAGGTTTACAACTCCGAGATTCGGGTCAAGCGTTGTAAAATGATAGTTGGCTATTTTCGGATTGGCGTCGCTCGTTCTGGACAAAAGCGTTGATTTTCCTACATTCGGAAATCCCACAAGACCCACGTCCGCAAGCAGTTTCAGCTCGAGTGTGACTTCAAGCTCTCTGCCTTTAAGACCCGGCTTTGCGAATCTCGGTATCTGCCTTGTCGCTGTTGCGAAATGCACGTTTCCGAAACCTCCGCTGCCGCCTTTCGCCGCAACGAATTTCTGACCGTTTTCCGTCAAATCCGCCAAAACTCCGCCCGTTGCCGTGTTTTTTATGATAGTTCCGCAAGGCACCTTGATTATAATGTCTTCGCCTTTTTTGCCGGTTCTGCGTGCGGATTTGCCGTCCTCGCCGTTTTCCGCTTTATATTTCTTTTTGTATCTGAAATCCATAAGCGTTGCAAGGTTGCTGTCAGCAATGAAAACAACGGAGCCGCCGACACCGCCGTCGCCGCCGTCCGGACCGCCCGCCGCAACATATTTTTCCCTGTGAAAAGATACGCAGCCGTTTCCGCCGTTTCCCGCCTGTATATAAATAGTTGCTGTATCTACAAACATATTTTCTCCTTAAAAATAAAAAAATTCGCAATTTTTCGTACTAATATCCCATTATACATATATTTTATCATTTTTTGCAAAATATTAATATATGTAAATTGCACATAATTTCAGCCGTATTCATGGTAATTTTATATATTATATTACAAAACGTGCATTTGATATTTTTTCTGATTAAAAATTTTCGTTTTGTGTATAATATCAATATACAAAATTTAACAGGGAGGCGTCTACAATCTGTGATAAATAAAGTTGAAATCAGCGGAGTAAATACCTCGAAGCTGCCGGTGCTGTCAAGAGAAAAAAAGCAGGAACTTCTCGTCAAAATCAAAAACGGTGACAAGGCTGCGAGAGAAGAATTTATTTACGGAAATTTAAGGCTTGTTTTAAGTGTTTTAAAACGTTTTTCGGGCAGAACGGAGAATGTTGACGATTTGTTTCAGGTCGGCTGCATCGGACTGATAAAGGCGACGGAAAATTTCGATATGTCGCAGAATGTGCAGTTTTCGACATATGCCGTTCCTATGATAATAGGCGAAATCCGCAGATATTTGAGAGATTATAATTCGATACGCGTGAGCCGTTCCATAAGGGATACGGCATATAAAATTTTGCAGGTGAAAGAAAAAATCATGAACAGCGGAGGAAACGAACCGACACTGGACGAGATAGCCAAAGTGCTTGACATAAGCCGCGAAGAAGTTGTATTTGCCATGGATGCTATTCAAGACCCCGTTTCGCTCTACGAACCGGTATATCACGACGGCGGCGATGCGGTATACGTTATGGACCAGATAAAAGACAACAAAAATACAGACGAAAACTGGGTCGAAGAGATTGCGCTGCGGCACGCCATGGACAAGCTTTCCGAAAGGGAAAAATATATTCTGACGCTGCGCTTTTTCAAAGGCAAAACGCAAATGGAGGTAGCCGGCGAAATAGGAATAAGCCAGGCACAGGTGAGCCGGCTCGAAAAATCCGCATTGGCACAGATGAAAAAATATATTTGAAATCAGAAAAGGAGTTGCGGTAAACGAAATCATTTTACGACAACTCCTTTCTGATTTAGGAAAATATTTAAATTAAATTCGCCGGGCGAATTTAGCTTTTATTATACTCCGCTGTATGCGGAGAAACCGCCGTCAACCGGTATAACCGTTCCGTTTACGAACCCGGAAGCTTCGTCATTCGCCAGAAACAGCAGCGTTCCTATAAGCTCCTCCGGTTTCCCGAATCTTTCCATAGGCGTGCTGTTTATAATCTTGTGCGCACGCTCGGAATAGCTTCCGTCCGGATTCAGCAGCAGCGCCGCATTCTGATTTGTCAGGAAAAATCCAGGAGCGATAGCGTTCACACGGATATTCACCTTTGAAAAATGCACCGCCAGCCACTGCGTGAAGTTTGAAACCGCAGCTTTTGCGCCGCTGTATGCCGGTATTCTCGTAAGCGGCGTAAATGCGTTCATTGAAGATATGTTTATGATATTTCCGTTTTTGCGTTTTGCCATATCCTTGGCAAATACCTGCGTAGGAATGAGCGAACCGAGGAAATTCAGATTAAATACGAACTGTACGCCGTTTTCGTCCAAGTCGAAAAACGTCTTTATACCCTCTGCCGTACCCTCCAAATCCTCCGGCATAAGATAGTCCTTTGTTGTCGAGCCTTTCGGATTGTTTCCGCCTGCTCCGTTCAGCAGAATATCACATTCGCCGAAATCCTTTTTAATCTCATCATACACCTTTTCGAGTCCCTCACGGTCAAGCACATTCGCTTTGTATGCCTTTGCCGAGCCGCCGTCGTTTTTAATTTCTTCGGCAACCTTTTCCGCCGCCGCTTCGTTCAGATCGAGAACCGCAACATTCGCTCCGCATGCCGCAAAAGCCTTTGCGAACATACCGCAGAGTATTCCGCCGCCGCCCGTTACTATAACCGTTTTATTATTTAAATTTGTTTTAATCGGCAATTTCATTTATTAAGTCCCTCCCATAGTCCGTTTAAATATACTGCACCGAGTGCCCTGTCGAAAAGTCCGTAGCCGGGACGTCCCTGTTCGCCCCAAATCATTCTGCCGTGGTCCGGACGCATAGGTCCGTCGAATCCGATTTCCTTATATGCTTTCATAATCTCGCACATATCGAGAGAGCCTGCGCTCGAAAGGTGTGCCGATTCTTCAAAAGAACCTTCTTCCGTTATAAGTACGTTTCTGCAATGCGCAAAATGTATTCTGCCCATTTTTCCGAAATGCCTTATCATATCCGGAATATCGTTCTTTCTCGTTACTCCGAGCGAGCCGCTGCACAGCGTAATTCCGTTATAAGGACTGTCTGCAAGATGGCAGAAGCGTTCGAGATTTTCTTTGCTTGTTATAATTCTCGGCAGTCCGAATATGCTCCATGGCGGGTCGTCCGGATGGATAGCCATTTTCACCTTTACTTTTTCCGCCGTTTTTATAACTCTTTCGAGGAAATATTTCAGATTATCCCACAAATCCTCTTCCGTAATTTTCGAGTATTCCTCCATGAGCGCACGAAGTCCGTCTTTAGTATAGCTTGAATCCCAGCCGGGCAGGCTCAATTCGCCTTTCAGCGGATCCATTTTTTCAACCTGTTCTTTAACATAAGCAAGTGCGTTCGAGCCGTCCGGAAGCTTATAATCAAGCTGCGAACGTGTCCAGTCGAAAACCGGCATGAAGTTGTAGCACACGGTGTAAACGCCGCATTTTGCAAGGTTTTCGAGGGTATTGCAATAGTTCTCGATAAGTCTGTCGCGGCTCGGTTTGCCGAGTTTTATATCCTCATGCACCGGCACGCTTTCTATTACGGAAAGCTTAAATCCGGCTTTTTCAACCTTGTTTTTCAGCTCCGTAATTTTTTCCACGCTCCATACTTCACCTACGGGTACGTCATAAACTGCCGATACAATCCCGGTAACGCCCGGAATCTGGCGTATTTTTTCGAGCGTAACAGGGTCGTCCGAGCCATACCATCTGAATGTCATTTCCATGTTTTTCCCTCCTGATTTATATTCCGAAATAGTTTCTCGCATTTTCATACGAAATGCCTCTTATTATCTTTTCAAGATATGTTTTATCATACGGATATTCTCCGTTTTCGACCCATTCACCTATTACACTGCAAAGAATACGTCTGAAATATTCGTGTCTGGGATAGGACAGGAAGCTTCTGGAATCCGTGAGCATTCCTATGAAATATCCGAGCGCACCAAGATTTCCGAGTGCTTTAAGCTGCGCCGTCATGCCGTCGCACTGGTCGTTGAACCACCAGCCTGCGCCGAGCTGAATTTTGCTTTTGGCTTCCGACGACTGGAAATTCCCCGCCATACTTGCAAGCATATAGTTATCATTTATATTAAGCGAATATAATATGGTTTTCGGCAGCAAACCGTCGATGTTCATCGAATCGAGAAGCTTTGAAAGGCTTTCTGCGCAGGAATAATCGTTTACGCTGTCGAATCCTGTGTCTGCGCCGAGTTTTTTGAACATTGCGCTGTTGTTGTTGCGCAGAGCATTGTAATGAATCTGCATTGCAATATCATGCTTTGCGTACAGCTCTCCCAAAAACTTTATTATATGAAATTTATAGCATACAATTTCTTCTTTGGAAAGAGATTTTCCGTCAATTGCTTTTTTGAACGCTTCTTCGGCTGTGCTTTCCGGCAAATCCGAATACGGAATATACGTAAGTCCCGTATCTGCGATTTTGCAGCCGCATTTTATGAAAAACATAAGGCGTTCTTCAAGATATTTTTTAAGCTCACCGTAGCTCTTTGCATTAACGTGTTCTTTAAACGGCGGCAGTTCGATATTTATGTAAATATCGGGACGGAATGACGGCAAAAGCTTTGTTTCGCAGCCCGTTTTCGCATATGCAACGTGATATTCCAGAGAATCCTGCGGATTGTCCGTTGTTCCTGCCATTTCTACTTTAAATTTTTTGAATATGTTATGTACGCAAAAACTCTTGTCCGCAATCTGCTCGTTTGCGGCGTCCCAGATATATTGCGCATTTTCCCTGCACAGTGTTTTGTCTATACCGAAATAGCGGATAAGCTCGAGATGCGTCCAGTGATACAGCGGATTTCCTATTAAATATGGCATAATCTCCGCATATGCACTGAATTTTTCAAAATCGGAAGCGTCGCCCGTTATGTATTTTTCATCTATTCCGCAGCAGCGCATCGCACGCCATTTGTAATGGTCGCCGTAAAGCCAAAGTTCCGTGAGGTTTTTAAAATGCTTGTTTTCCGCAGCCTCTTTCGGATTCAGATGACAATGATAATCTATTATCGGCATGTCCTTCGCATAGTCGAAATACAAAGCCTTTGCGGTCTTGTTTTTCAGCATAAAATTTTCGTTAATAAAAGACATAAGCATAAATTCCCTTTCTTTAAATTTATTTTAATTATACACCAAATAAACGCCGTTGTTAATAGTGACTGTTGCTGAAAACATTGCAAATCTTGCTGTTTGATTTTTAAATTCAATTATGAAAAAACATTATAAGCTACATACCACGATATATGCACATAAACACGAGCAATCGTTTGTATATATTGCACAAACAAATTCAAATATATGGTACAAAGCGGAAAAAAATAGCTAAATAGCAAAAAATATTATAAAAAAACTTGAAAAATTGCAGAAAATGTGATATACTCTAAAGGAAAACTATAAAATTATAATGAGGGATGAGGGAAAAATGAAGCAAACAAGGGTTTTATTAGTTGACGACAACAGGATATGGCTGAATACATTAAAAGACGAACTCGGCAAATATCCGGAGCTTGATGTGGTAGCAGCCGTAGACAACGGTATATCGGCACTTGAGATAATCAAGGGTTTTTCGGTAGACGTGGTGCTGTCGGGTGTTATAATGAGAGGTTATGACGGTTTTGCACTGCTTGAAAGCATAAAACATCTCGGTACAAAGCAACCTAAAATAATGCTTATGTCGCTGCTGTGCAACGACGACATGATAAAGCGTGCCGCAGCTGCCGGAGTCACATATTTTTTTCGTAAACCTCTTTCGTCCGAAACAGTTTACAACAGAATAAAATTTTTCACTTCAGATTTAAATCAATCTCCTGTATCTTCCACAGAAAGTACGGCAGACGACATTGAAATAACAGTCAGCAAGATAATAAAATCTTTCGGAATACCGGCAAATGTAAACGGATATAAATTTGTGCGTGACTGCATAATATATTCGGTAGAGCATTACGACGCCATAAACCTCGTAACGAAAAAGCTGTATCCCTTAATTGCGGAAAAATACGGAACTACGGCTCAATGCGTGGAACGCTCCATTAGAAGCGCCATAGAATCCGCATGGCAAAAAGCCGATAAAAAGATGATACATGATATATTCGGAAATTCCGCCGGCGAGAACAAGCCCACAAACAGCGAATTTATCGCTATGATTGCCGATAAGGTTCGCTTGGATATGAAATGTCCAAACTATGTTAATTGATTGTTTAAGGAATGGTAAAGAAAAGGAATACAAAATTGTATCATACTCAAAAACGCCAATAATAGGTAAAAATTTAACGCTTTTAAAAACAGAATACGGGGTCATAGTTTTTGATTGCGGTGCCGCTGTATCCAGCACAGGTGTCGAACCAATTCTATCAAATGAAATTATTGATTTTTTACACGATAATACAATAGATATTGATGAAATAAAAGCTGTCATAATTTCGCATGCTCATCTTGACCACTATGGAAGCATTATGCAATTTGTTGAGACTGGAATAAAATATGATCAAATATTTATAAATTATTGCACGAAGAGGTTAATTGAAAAGACCTCGAATTATACAATATATGGGATGAATAATATGCACTCCATAGCGGCATTTGAAGATGCAAACATTGAAATCATCCCATTTTCAAATGGACATATACTAGGTTCCGAATGTTATTTGGTGAAGTTTGATAACATTAATATTTTATATACGGGTGATTTTTGTTTACATAATCAGCAGACAGTAAAAGGACTCAACTATAAAGATATTATTAGGGATAAAGATGTTGAAGATCACGGGATTGAATGTATCATTACTGAGACAACATATGGACTTCAGAAAAATCATTTAACATATAATTCTGCAGTTGAAGCATTGAAACATTTTGTGAAAGTGCTCATAGATAATAACTATAAAATATTTATCCCTTCCTTTGCTATTGGCCGAGCACAAGAAATTGCGCTTATTTTAAATGATGCATACAATATAATGATAGATGGTTCTGCCGCTGATATATCATATTTATATGAAAAACTCGCAAATATTAACATTTACAATGCAAATACTCGAAGCAATGCTTTGCATGCTGTCAGAATTTCAAATTTTGAGAATAATGATATTATCCATATTATTAAAGGAGAAAAAAATAATTATACATTTACTAGCATAAACGAAACTGCTGTGTTAGAAATGCTAGATGAATTACTATCTCTTGGAGAAACTATGCTTGATAACAAAATAAATATAAATTCACATAAATATAAAGAAAAATGCAACCAATTTTTTAAACTGTTATCAAATCACAGCCAATATGAAAATTTGTTAAAAAATGCAAAAGTTTGTATAACAACTGTGAAAAACTGCACTATTTTCTTCGGGATTATGCTAATACTACACATCCATTTGTTTAGTTAACAGCTGCTTTATCACCGAACGCTGCAACCACAAAACAACAATGCTCAAACCAATACCAAAAAACAAAAAAATAAAAATGATATTGAACTGTAAGCGTGAAAGTGTTTACAGTTTTTTATTGCTGTTTATATTGTTTTATTGATACAATGCACCGGGAATTATCATTGGTGCATTTTTTGATTTTGCTGCTCCAAAGTAAAAAGGATTTTTTGCGAGAGTATGAGTATTGTTTCTTTATGCAGGTTTATGATAGAGTTTTGCCGGTTACTTTTAAAAATGCTTTGTAGAATTGGATCAACTTGAAAAACCGTACCTTTTGGCAATAATTCAGCAACAGCTGATATGAAATAAAGTGAAGCTGGTATATAAAATTTTACGCAAATGTATTAGCAAGCACGGCATTTGTACTCCCAAAAGCCCGCTTGTTTGTGGCTTCGCCCCTAAAACCCCTGTTTTGAAAGGAGAGAAAAACAATGAGAGCAAATGCAAATAAACTGAATTTTTATGTTTCCGATGCGGTGCGAAAAAAGCTTGAAAGGCTATCAAAAAATTTCGGTTTGACAATGACGGCGGTTATTACAAAGCTTATATTGGAGTGTGAGATTCACCCACTCAAGACGAATGAGCTTTTAAAGATTTATAATGAGCTGAACCACATCGGCAACAATATCAATCAGATCGCCCATATTGCAAACGCTGAAAGACATATTTCAGATGATAGAATTGATAGTGCTGTGAATTTAATGAATGATGTTTGGAGATGCGTTCGGAGCTATAAATAAAACACACTTATCAAATTATAAATTACTCAAATACACTTGACTATTTGCAAAATCTGTGATATAATAATATCAATTCGAATTGGAGGTTGAATTATGTTTATAGGCAGAGGGCGAGAGCTTTCAGCTCTTGAAAGATTATACAAATCGGATAAATTTGAATTTGCGGTTATCTATGGCAGACGCCGTGTGGGTAAAACCGCACTTATCAACAAATTTATTGATGATAAAAATGCTATTTATTTTATGGGTGTCGAGAGCAATGCAAAGCAGAATCTCGAAAATTTTTCAAAGAGCATTATGGAGTATGTCAGCGGTACGGAGATTGACAGCATATTCTCGTCGTTTCAATCGGCGCTCGAATATGTGTTCCGATTTGCCGAAAAAGAACGCATCATTCTTGCAATCGACGAATACCCGTATGTTGCACGCTCATCAAAGAGCCTTGCCTCTACCCTCCAGCTTTTGATTGATAAATACAAGGATAAATCAAAGCTGATGCTGATTCTCTGCGGTTCGTCAATGTCGTATATGGAGGATCACGTTCTTGCCTATAAAGCGCCTCTGTATGGCAGAAGAACGGCGCAAATAAAACTTTTGCCGTTCGACTTTGAGGAAACCTGCCGCTACTTCAAAAATTTCACTGCCGAAGATAAAGCACTTATCTATGGGGTTGTCGGCGGTACTCCGCAGTATCTATTGCAGATTAACGACAAATTGAGCGTTGAGGATAATATCAAAGATACATTTTTAAATCCCGTGTCATTCTTGTATGAAGAGCCGATAAACCTCTTGAAACAGGAAGTCAGAGAACCGGCAATCTATACGGCGATAATTGCCGCCATTGCAACAGGAGCGTCGAGAATGTCGGAAATTTCGGGCAAGGTCGGCGAAGATACCAATGTTTGCGCAATGTATCTCAAAAATCTGATTAACTTGGGAATTGTGCAGAAAGAAACACCGTACGGCGAAAAGGCATCACGAAAGTCGGTCTATTCGATTGAAGATAATATGTTCCGCTTTTGGTATCGGTTCGTGTTTGAAAATAATTCAATTATCGCCCGCGGCGCCGCAGATTTGGCATATAGGCGTATCGAGCCGCAGCTTTCGGACTATATGGGCAAGGTTTTTGAGGAAATCTGTAAACAGTATCTGTGGAAACAGCTCCTTTCCGGCAACTGCCCTGTTGAGTTTACAGCCCTCGGTCGCTGGTGGGGCAATAATCCGAAAGAAAAGCGTCAAGAAGAAATCGACATTATGGGCGAACAGGATAAAAACACCGCTCTTTTTGCAGAGTGTAAGTGGACAAACGAAAAGGTTGATCTCGGCATTTTGGAAACACTTGTGAAGCGAAGTGAACTGTTTAATTACAAAACCAAACATTATTACCTGTTCTCAAAATCCGGCTTTACAAAAGGCTGTGAAGATAAAGCGAAAGAGATGGATAATGTGAATTTAGTTGAATATTACAAAATAATGGAGGAAATGTAAAAATGGCAACATCAAAAAAGATACAATCTATAGAACCTAATATTGCTGATATAGCAAATGGTTGGCTTAAATCTTATAAATTGGATTATAAATTGGAACAAGAATCACTAAATGCTGAGATTGACCAGGCACTTAATGACTACTATTCAAAAAACGGCGGCGTTGGTGGCAACAGACCGGATGCAAAGCTTTTGTTAAAAGATAAGAATATGACAGCATATCCTATATTAATTGAGTATAAAGGGTATAAAGATAAGCTCGTAAAACTTGACAGCGATGGGAAAATCGTAAATAAAACCAAAAACAAACCCGATTTTAAAAATATAAATTCTTATGCTGTAAATGGCGCTGTTCATTACGCAAATGCTCTTTTACATTACACTAGCTATACTGATATAATCGCGATCGGTATGACAGGGTTTAAAAATGATGTTGGCAATATAGAATATAATATTGGCGTCTACTATGTGTCCAAGAGTAATTTTGGTATTGGTCAAAAAATTGATGATTACACTGATTTTTCATTTCTTAAAAAAGAGAACTTTGATGAATTTATTGAAAAAGTTAAAAATCTGCAATTAACGCAAGAAGAAATTGAAAAATTAAAGGAACAGCGTGAACAGGAAATAAATGCGAGTCTTGTCAAGCTCAATAATGATATTTATCAAAACGAAAAGGGACTTGGCGAAAGCGACAGGGTTTATCTTGTTGCTGCTTCTATAATTGCAACACTCGGTGTGCGGGGAAAAGTAGCGGCACTTGAAAAATCTGAGCTCAAATCTTCATCAGAAGATGGCAACCGCGATGGCGATATAATTTTACGCAAGATAAAAGCTTTTTTAAACGAAAAGAATCTTCCGCAAGAAAAAAGAGAATTGATTGTAAGAACACTTCAAAACACACTGACAACAGATAATATTAATAAAGTTGAAAATGGCGAAAGTCAACTTAAACGTGTGTTTACAAAAATAGTGGATGATTTGGGTATCTACTACAAAATCGGGCTCACGACTGACTTCACCGGAAAGTTGTTTAATGAAATGTATAGTTGGCTTGGATTTTCGCAAGATAAGCTTAACGACGTAGTGCTAACACCCTCTTATGTCGCTACTTTGCTTGTAAAACTTGCAAGAGTCAATAAAGATTCTTATGTATGGGACTTTGCAACAGGATCGGCCGGGTTGCTTGTTGCCGCAATGAACGAAATGCTGATAGATGCTAAAGATAAGATAAAATCACCTGAGGAATTGATAATAAAGTCTGCCGAAATAAAAGCAAACCAACTTTTAGGACTCGAAATTCTATCGAGCGTTTATATGTTGGCTATTTTAAATATGATTTTAATGGGAGACGGAAGCTCAAACATTCTGAACAAAGACTCACTTACCGATTTTAATGGAAATTATGGTTTTGGGAAAACCAACGAGAAATTCCCGGCCGATGCATTCGTGCTAAACCCTCCGTATTCCGCACCGGGAAACGGTATGATATTTGTTGAAAAAGCACTTTCGATGATGAGTAATGGTTATGCCGCAATTATTATTCAAAATTCTGCAGGAAGCGGAAAAGCTACTGAATATAATAAAAAGATACTAAAGCACAGTACGCTTTTGGCAAGCATTAAAATGCCGATAGACTTGTTTATCGGGAAATCAAGCGTACAGACTAATGTATATGTTTTTCGTGTGGGTGAAGCACATCAAAAAGATGATGTTGTAAAGTTTATTGATTTTTCGAATGATGGCTATACTCGTTCTAACCGTAAAAAAGCAAGCAAAAATCTGTTTGATACAGATAGAGCAAAAGAACGTTATCAAGAGGTTGTGGATTTGGTTCGTTTCGGTAAATCCAAACTGAATATTTTTACCAAGAAAGAATATTATGAGGGAACAATAGATCCCGAAAACGGCGCAGACTGGAATCAATCTGCTCCTATTGATACAAAACCCACTTTAGAAGATTTCAAGAAAACCGTGAGTGATTATCTTGCATGGGAGGTTTCAAACCTACTGAAAAATCAAAAAACGGAGGACGAACGCCTGGGAAAATAAATGCCTCACTCAATGAAAAACTTAAAAATGTTGAGTGGGGCGAATATAGATTAGGTGATTTGTTTGAGATAAATCCAACAAGGTATTATAGACTTTCAAACGAGGAAATACTATCGGAAAATGGTAAGACTCCCTTAGTATCGAATATGTCTGTAAATAATGGAGTTATGGGTTTTTCAGAGCTTAAAGCATTGAACAAAGGAAATACAATATCATGTTCCGATACAACGCTTGGAGCAGATACAATGTATTATCAAAAACTGGATTATATAGGGTATCAACATATACAAGCTCTTGTTCCTAAGTTTAATCCGTTCAATAAAGCTATTGCAAGTTTTATAATATCCTCAGCAAGAATGGCGACATCAAATAGTCAGTATGATTATGGACATAAATTTAATCGTGCAGCTATGAAAGCAACAAAAATTTATTTGCCAATAAAAAACAACAAAATCGACTTTGATTTTATGGAGTCCTTTATAGCGGAGCTGGAAGCGGAGCGTATAGCGGAGCTATCCGCTTACCTAACGGTAAGCGGATTGGATAATTATGAATTATCCAAAGAAGAAGAAAAAGCGATAAATGATTTTAAAACTTTAAGTTGGAATGTATATAATCTCGAAACTTTATTTGGGAAGTCAACAAGAGGCAAGCGATTAAAAAGCTTTGATAGAATTGCCGGAACATTGCCGTTTGTTACTGCCGGAGAAGCGAATGAAGGAATTTCAGCTTATATATCAAATGATGTTCAAGTCTTCTCCGAAAACACAACGACAATAGATATGTTCGGTTCAGCAAAATATCGCAATTATAAATATGGTGCCGATGATCATGTTGCAGTAGTACATACTGAAAATGTACCGATGAAGGCTTCTGTTTTTATTACATCTGCTATCCATAAAGCGGCACATACAGGAAAATTTGATTATGGTCATAATTTTTATGCTAAGGATGCGGATGAATTGAATATTATGCTTCCGACCAAAAACGGTAAGCCCGATTATGACTCTATGGAAATACTTATATCGGCAATACAGAAATTAGTTATAAAAGATGTTGTTTTATATGCTGACAGAAAAATTAAGGCAACGAAAGATGTTATTGATTCGCATGATATTCTATTAAGCCGGAATACAGCTCAAATCTAAATTGATGAAGAGTTTATCGTAAAATTTAGCTTTTGGTTGTGAAGTAAAAAGACTGATGTCTTTTAAAATTTTTTGGCGATAGATAGCACCGATTAAAGAGCTTTTGGACGAAAAAAGAAAGAACATTTATGAGTGCAAAAAACTTTTCAAAAGCGGTTATTGCAGTAAATACTCGGATTATGTATGCGTGAATGAAATCGGGGAGTTGATACGACCGAGAACACTTTCTGATAATTTTAAGAGAATTATCAAGAAAAACAATATCCGAAATTTAAGGCTTTACGATTGCAGACACACGGCAGCAAGTATAATGCTGAAAAACGGTGTAAGTATGAAACAAATTCAAATGATACTCGGTCACAGCGATTATGCAACAACGGCAAATATTTATTCTCATCTTGATTATGCGGATAAGGTTTCAGCAACAAAAGAGATGAAGAATATACTGTACGGTAACGAATAATAGAGAGGTTTAAGGCAAAATTGGGCAAAAAACACAAAGTAAATGCGGGTTCGCAAAAGTAAGCAAACCCGCATAATTGGCGGACAGGGTGGGATTCGAACCCACGAGCCGCTTGCGCGACTACCTGATTTCGAGGGGCGTTAAACGCAAAAAAACGCTTATATTGCTTTATATCTTTTTATAAAACATCTCTTAAAACCGTGTAAAATAGGCGGTTTCTTCATATCTTGTTATTTTCAAAAATATCTCTTTATAACTCTTTTTTTGATAGTATGGCACCATTTTGGCACCAGAGCACCACAAACGAAAGGAGTCTTTTTATGTCTAAATCAATCCTGATTGATAAAGGAATTATATTAAAAAACGGGGAAATATGCAAAGACAAAATAAATCTTGTTTCAGGAGCAATCACCCAGCCGTTTGCAGAAATGGTCTGGGCATCAACGGGTGGCGACAAGGAAACGATAAACCGTTTTACCGATATACTTGTAACTATGAATAATGATACCGAAAGAGATAGGCTATTCAATATTATTCAAATGTGTTACGGACTTATGGGCGTTATGTTTTCCGATGAGGCGGCGTGTATGAATGAAAATTCGGCTGTGCTGAAATATTTTATTTTTTCATTCATAGCTGATTTCGGAGAAATTATGCAGGAATATTTATCAGAAAAATTTAATAAAGACAACACGGCAATGTCAAATTGACATTGTTTTTTTGTTGCAAAATTGAAAGGAATTTTGAAAATGAAACAGAAAAATAATGAGCAGCTATGCCCTAAATGTCAGACGGGCTACGATACATATTTGCTTGACA
>CAKVOK010000017.1 GCA_934792465.1 uncultured Clostridia bacterium
TCCAAGTCAACTGTCGGGGGACGACAGCCGACTTGGAAGTGCAAGGCTTTTGGCAAAAAAGCACAAAATCCTTGCACATGAACAATTACAAAATGCCAAAAAAATTAGTATATGAGGGCATTTTGTAATTGTTCAGCAGTCATTATATAAAATATGACGGTGAGAAGGGGCTGTAGCGTTTGTTAATCCCTATGTTATCGGCAATGTGACTTTATTATGAAAAACTTATTGGGAAAAACAGCGGATAAAATGATTGAGAATATATAAAGCGGAAATCAACGAAGGCGGCAGCACTTAAAAAATATCAGTGTGCAGACGGTATGCGGCATACTATAGCCGCCCACATGAGGATTTCCGAAACGCATTTAAGACGTATATTTAAACAGGAGTTGAATACTTCGCCGATAAAATATATCAACAATTTAAAATTGGAAAAGGCAAAAAATATGTTATGCTTATCGAACTGTTCCGTAAACGAAATTGCTTATATTGTCGGCTTTAATGATGAGTTTTATTTGATTATAAGTGTGCGATTGCCTATGCAATCACTGAAAAGCTCTTTAATCAATGTTTTTGTATTTTCTGCGGACAGGTTTTTCAACTGCTCAATATCGGCTTTTTTTCTGACATCGGCTTCCGCACTGCGTATTGCGCTTACGGAATCCTCTTTGTTCTGCCAATTCAATATGGCAAGCTTGTTGTCGTAAAACTGTATGGAATCGGGGTCTATGCGTACTTCGAGGATTTCGGTTTTCGGCAACGTTATTTTCACGTCCGATTTTGTAACCGCAACCTTGACTTTGGACAAATCAATGCCGGCTTTTACTTCTGCACGGTACGTCATGGAAAATGCCTTTTTCGTAAGAAACGGCACATTACCGTTCTCATATTTGTATAAACCGTTGTAAATCAGCTTTGCGGACGTAAGCTCGCTTACCGATTCGAGTTTTGAATTAATAAACGAGTTTGTAATTTTTGGGGTGCTTGTGTGCATAAATATGTAACATACTGCGGCGGTAATGATAACCGCCGCAATAATTATTAGTTTGTTTTTTATAAATGTTTTCATAATTTTCACGTTATCCACCCATTATTCGTCAAATAGTGCACGTGCAAAATCAGCGGGGACAAATTCCTCGAGATTATCGATTCCTTCGCCTATGCCGACATATTTAACGGGTATATCCTGTTCGTTTGTGATTGCGATTACCACGCCGCCTTTCGCCGTGCCGTCAAGCTTCGTGAGTATGATGCCGGTAATATCCGCAATTTCTCCGAAAAGCTTAGCTTGCGAAAGTGCGTTTTGCCCCGTTGTTGCGTCAAGCACAAGATATACCTCTTTTTTTGCTTTAGGTGCTTCACGTGATGCAACCTTCATTATTTTTTGAAGCTCCGACATCAGGTTTTTCTTGTTGTGCAGTCTGCCGGCAGTATCTATTATAAGCACGTCCGTTTTGCGCTTGTTCGCCGCCGTTACGGCGTCGAATACAACGGCCGCAGGGTCGGCACCTTCGTCTTGCTTTATAAGGTCAAGACCGCAGCGGTCTGCCCAGATTTGCAGCTGGTCTATTGCCGCCGCTCTGAATGTGTCCGCAGCCGCAAGCAGAACGTTTTTCCCTTCTTGCTTGAATTTGTATGCCAGTTTTCCGATTGACGTGGTTTTTCCTACGCCGTTTACACCTATTACAAGTATGATTTCGAGATTGTCGCTGCTCTCGGAAACGGGGGAGTCTTTGTCCATCATATCCGATATTATGGCTTTCAGTTCGTCTTTCAGCTCGTCGGTGTCCGTTATGTTTTTATGCTTTGCCGAATCACGCAGCTTGTCAATTATTTCCACGGAGGTGTTAACACCTACGTCTGCGCTGATGAGCGCTTCTTCAAGTTCATCCATAAGCTCCTCATCGACTTTTCGGAAATTGGCAAATACATTGTCAACTTTTTCCGTAAATGCAGCCTTTGTTTTGCTGAGTCCCTGTTTTAATTTATCAAAAAATCCCATATTGGTTCATGCCTTTCTGTCCGCAGAAAATGAATATTAACAGTGCTTACCGCGGACGGATAAGCCGTTTGTTTATTCTTTTATTTCGGAAAGGTCGAGCGAAAGCAGGCGTGTTACGCCTTTTTCCTGCATGGTAACGCCGTATAGCGTGTCTGCGGCTTCCATTGTACCTTTTCTGTGAGATATTACAATAAACTGCGTTTTTGATGAAAATGCCTTTAGAAAATCGGCATAACGGTATACGTTGGCATCGTCGAGAGCCGCTTCGATTTCATCAAATATACAGAATTTTGTAGGATTGGTTTTAAGTATGGCGAATATCAGCGCAATTGCCGTAAATGCCTTTTCTCCGCCGGACAGAAGCGTTATGCTTTGCAGATTCTTGCCCGGAGGCTGAACCTCGATTTCGACACCGCTTTCCAGGATATTAGACGGGTCGGCAAGCAGCAGTTTCGCATGACCGCCGCCGAACAGCGCTTTAAAAGTTTCGGAAAATTTTTCGTTAAGCTTTTTGAAGTTTTTGTCGAACATTTCCGTCATGATTTCCGTCATTTCGGAGATAAGCTCGGTAAGCTCCCGTTTTGCTTTTAAAATATCGTCCTGCTGTGCCGAAAGAAATTCATAACGTTCTTTAACTTCTTTATATTCATCAATGGCATTGAGGTTTATATTACCCAAGGCTTTAATCTGTTGTTTAATGCCTTGCAGTGTGCTTTTTGCTTCCGTCGGATTTTCAATCGGCTTTTTAAACTCGCAGGCGGCGGAATACGTAAGCTCATATTCCTCCCAAAGCTTGGATATAACGTTCTCACGCTCGGACTCGTATTTTGTCTTTTTGGCGGTAAGTCTGCTTTCCTCGCTCTGGAGATTGAATATTGTGCTGTTGATTTCTTTCAGGGAAGCTTCTTTCTTTTCGAGGATTGTTTCGTTTTCCGCTTTGATTTTGTCGAGTTCTTCAAGCTTAAGCTTGAAATCGTTTATTATTGTATGTGAATTGCTCAAAAGCTCGTTTAAAGCTTCAATTTTTTTGTGTGCCTCTGCGGTTTCCTTTTCGAGGGAATCATGCTCGGTATTCTTTTCTGCAATCTGAGCCGAACACGAAGCTATTTCATTTGTGCTGTTTTCAAGCTTTTCACGGACAACGAAAATATCTTTTTCAAGACTGTTTTTACTTATATTAAGCTCCGTAAGCAATGATGAAAGCTCAGAAGACTGCGTTTGCAAAAGCTTTGTATCTTCGTCCGCTTTGCCTTTTTGGGAGAACAGGGAAGAGTATTCGCTGTTTAGGGTTTCGAGCGCATTTTCAAATTCGGCTTCGAGCGTGTGCGCCTGTGCTTTATCACTTTTAAGCTTGTTAAGACGTGCTTCCGCCTCGCTTGTTATGCGGTTTGCTTCGCTGTATGAATTGATTATATGTGCAGCGGAGGTTTTGTATTCCGCAAGCGTGCGTTCTGCCGAATAGTATTCGGTACGCAGGCGCAAATCGTCTTTTTTCAGCTTTTCCGTGTTGTTCCTGAGAGAAGAAACTTTTGCCGAAACGGTCTTTATTTCCTGTTCGGTCTGCTCGATTAATACGTCAAGCTTTTTAATATCCTCACGCCTGGATAATCCCGAAGCTGCGGAGGTGTTGCTGCTTCCGCCGGCAATACTTCCGCCAACGTTCAGTATTTCGCCGCCGAGAGTGGCGATTTTAAACGAATATTTATATTTTTTCGCCATTTCAACGGCATTATCCATATTATCCACAACGATTGTCCGCCCGAGAAGATATTCTATTACTTCACGGAATTTTGAATCGCATTTGACAAGCTCGGAGGCTATGCCGATATATCCTTTGCATTTGCTTTCGCCGACAGATACAAAAGATTTTGCCTTTACCGAAGAAACGGGCAAAAACGTGACACGTCCCTTTTTGGAAGATTTGAGGTAGTTTATTGCAGCCTTTGCATCATCCTCGGTTTCCGTGACTATGTTGTTTACGGCACCGCCGAGAGAAGTTTCGACAGCCGTTATATATTTGCTGTCGGCTTTTATCAAAGCCGATACAGGGCCGTATATCAGATTTTTTTTCAGACTTCCGAATTTATGCTCGTTCATAACGAATTTAACCGGCTTTGAATATCCGTCAAAATCGTTTTCCAAATCTTCGAGTATCTTTTTTCGGTTTATATTTGTTTTGTTGTCGCTTTCGAGAGATAATTGCTTCTGCAAAAGGGAAGAAAGCTGTTTTTGCTGCTCTTCAAGCATTTTTGCGGCATTTTCGCTCTGCTCTTTTTTAGCCAAAGCGTCCTGCGACAATACTTCTATTTTTTGGTTTGCATCGTCTATTGCCTGTTTTTCTGCGGCATATTTTTCATTTAAAGCATTCAGCTCGTTTTCCGCACGCAGAATTTGTTCGTCCGCCGATTTTATATATTGGCTGTTTGCGGCAGCTTTTATTTTAATGTCCGAAATCTTGTCCGTAAGAGAATTGAGCTGTTCGGCTGTGCTGTTCGCATTTCCGATTTTTTGTTCAAGCTTGGATTTTATCAGGTCAAGCTCGGCGGCTTTTTCGGATATTTCCGCATTTGCTTTGTCCAGTTCATTCATCAGCTTGTCAAGCAGCAGATTTTGAGCCTGTTTGACGGTTTCGTGTTCGGTTATACGCTTTGAAAGGCTTTCCGTTTCACCTTCGATACGATAGATGTTTTGTGTATTGTAGTTTATATTTGCCTGTAAAACGTCAATTTCGCCGCCTGCCTGGGTTATTTCGTCGCGCTTGGCATACATCTCGGATTTCGTTTTGTCCGTTTCGTTGTCGTTCAGCCTTATTTTATCTTTTATAATATTGATTTCGGATTCGCTTTTATCAATGTCTTTATACAAGCTTTCAATCTGCGATTTTACATTGTCGCAGTCGGAAATCAGCTTGTCGAGAAATTGTTTGTTCTCGTCTATGATGTGCAGCCAAAGGCTCACTTCGATTTCCTTTTGGCTTTCACGCAGTTTCAAAAATTTAACGGCTTTTTCGGATTGCTTCCGGAGCGGCTCGACTCTGCCTTCCAATTCCTTTACAATATCGGATATTCGTGTGAGGTTTTCTTCCGTCATGGAAAGCTTTTTTTCTGCCTCGTTTTTTCTGTATCGGTATTTTGTTATACCTGCCGCTTCGTCAAATATATGTCTGCGTTCGTCTGATTTTGCACTCAAAATTGCGTCTATTTTACCCTGACCGATAATGGAGTATCCGTCACGTCCCAGCCCGGTATCCATGAAAAGCTCATGAATGTCTTTAAGACGGCACGGAGCTTTGTTAATAAGATATTCGCTTTCGCCGGAACGGTATACACGGCGGGTAATGCTGACTTCTTCAAAATCTATATTCATGGAACGGTCGCTGTTGTCCATGGTTATCGTAACTTCGGCAAATCCGAGAGGCTTACGCTTTTCGCTTCCGCAGAATATTACGTCCTGCATATTCGCACCGCGCAGAGATTTCGCACTGGTTTCGCCCATAACCCAGCGTATGGCATCGGAAATATTGCTCTTGCCGCTTCCGTTCGGACCGACAACAACGGTTATACCGCCGTTAAATTCCAGAAAGGTTTTATCCGCAAAGGATTTAAAACCTTGTAAAAACATACTTTTAAAATACATTAAGTCACCACCGGAGTTTTTTATCTTTTGGTTTACAGAACCTTATACATTTTGTCTGCGTCTTCTTTTCTTACTGTTTCCGCCACCGAAACAACTTCGACAGCAAGTGTTTTGTCGCCGAACATAAGCTCAATCTTATCGCCCGGCTTTACTCTGTCGCCCGGTTTTGCGACCTTTCCGTTTAGCTTTATTCTGTCGCCGGAACACGCTTCGTTGGCAACTGTGCGCCGTTTTATCAAGCGCGATACCTTTAAAAATTTATCTATTCTCATAAGAATCTCCGTTTCTAAGTATACATAAAGAGGTTAAATACAATAAAAACGGCATATTGCGTTTAAACAATACGCCGCTTTCAGTTTTTAAAATTATTTACCTGCAACTTTATTTTTCAAAGCCTGGCTAATTTTAAATTTAGGAACCTTGGAAGCAGGGATTGTAATCTTTGCGCCTGTAGCCGGGTTGATACCCTCTCTTGCAGCACGTTCTGTAACTTCAAATGTGCCGAAGCCTACGAGTGAAAGCTTTTCGCCTGCAACAAGTGCTTCCTCTATTGATGCTATAACAGCACCCAAAGCAACCTCTGCGTCTTTTTTTGTGATACCTGCTTTGTCAGCAACTTTTGCAACTAAATCTGCCTTATTCATTTGAAAAAAACCTCCTTAATTTTTTTGTATATATATTAGTTCGCCAAAAACATCTAAAAACCCTTTATTTTATTGATAAAATCTGATAAAATCGTCATTTTGCATGGAATAATACCGCTATTTTATTTATTTTGCACAAAAAAATCGCCTCAAAACATAAGAATTACGCTTTATTCAGTGCTTTTACCTCGTCCCAGAGCTTGTCCTTTTCTTCGAGGGAAAGCTTCTCAAAATCAAGATTTTTGCTTTTTGCCAGCTGCTCCGTTGCGCAGAAGCGGTTCAAAAATTTTTTTGAAGAATCGGAAAGCGCAAGTTCCGGATTTATGTTCAAAAGACGCGATACGTTTACCGCAGCAAAAAGCACATCGCCCATTTCTTCGTAAATATTGCTGCTTTTTGAAACAGCTTCTTTGAGTTCGCCGATTTCTTCGTAAACTTTTTCGAGTGCGGAAAGTGCGTCCGGGAAATCAAACCCGGTTTTTGCCGCCTTTTTTTGCAGCTTTGCCGAGTATAGGAGAGCCGGCAGGGATTTTGCAACATCGTTCAGTGTATCCGAGGCGCTTTTCAGTCCTTTTTCTCCGGCCTTGATTTTGTCCCAGTTTTCCAAAACCTCGTCTGTGGTGTCGGCAGAAACGTTGCCGAATACGTGGGGGTGCCGGCGTATCATTTTTTCGCATATGCATGAGATTACATCGTCAATGCAAAAGCTTTCGGTTTCCGAATTGATTTGCGAAATCATCACGACCTGCAAGAGCAGGTCGCCAAGCTCGTCCGCAAGCGTCATGCCACCTTTTTCGCAGGCGTCTAAGACCTCGTAGGATTCTTCGAGCAAGCACGGTTTCAAGGTTTCGACGGTCTGCTCCCTGTCCCAGGGGCAGCCGTTTTCACCTCTTAATTGTGCAATAATATCAACCAAATCGTTGAATGTATACTTTTTCATATTATTCATCTCATTTCACAAGTTTTAATTTTACGAGTATCGATAAAATAGCATCGCCTTTTGGCATTTTCGATATATCGTCTTTGGATATTCCGCCGCTTGTAAGCAGTGTAAGCATATATGCAATGAACGAAATACCGCCGCATATAACGAGCAGGATGGCAAGCATAAGCTTCCCTCCGCCGAGAACGGGGGACAATACGCCGTACAGTGCATAGGCGATAACCGCCATAACAACAGCGGAAACAAACGGTTTAATCCAAAAAGAAAATCCGATTTGCGCATTTGTGATTTTTTTAATCTGTATTAAGTTCAGCAGCATATATACAAAGTAGCATACGGTTGTTCCTATGGGAGCACCGTTTATATTTATTGACGGATTGCTCACAAGCTGCGTGTTTATTATCACTTTGAATATACCGCCGGCGGCTATGTTGATAACGGGCGTCATAACGTGTCCCGTGGCTTGCAGAACGGCGTTGCTGACAAGTACCATAGATACAAACAATACTGCCGGCGAAAGAAGCTTGAGCAGCAATGCGGCGTCGTTCGACGGGAACAGCAGCCGAAGTATCGGGTCGGCAAGTACGAAAAGTCCCACACAACACGGCAGTGAAAACATGAGCGTGAATTTAAGCGACTGTGTTGCCGTTTCGCTGATAAGCTGTTTGTTTCCGAGTGCATTTGCACGTGAAACCGCCGGTACAAGCGACATACAAAGCGCCATTATGAGAGTAGGCGGCAGATTGTAAAGAACTACAGCCTTTCCCGTATACATTCCGTAAAGCTCCGTAGGCGACGCAGGCAGAAAATCTTTGATGCTGTTTAAGTTGCGCCCGATTAAAGCATAGTCAATCATATTTGTAAGTGTAAATACAGATGCGCTGATAGTTACGGGTATTGCGATTTTAATAAGCTCCGCACAGATTTTGCCGAGCGGCGGAGAAGCCGGAGAGCTCGCCATATCGGCATAAATATTCTTTTTTTCTTTAATGTATATAAGCATAAGCACGGCACAGCTTAATACGGTGCCGCAGGTTACGCCGAAGATTGCGCCGGAAGCGGCGGCTGGCAGACTCTTCTTAATGAGGAAATATGCACAGACATATCCTACCGTAAGCTTTGCGAATGCTTCCGTAACCTCGCTTATCGCAGTGGGTACCATGTTTGAAAGTCCCTGGAAAAATCCTCTGTAAACCGACATGAGCGATACGAAGAATATAGCGGGAGCTATGGTGCGTATTGCGTTTGCGGTGTTGTCGTATTTTGTGAGCGACTGCAAACGGTCCGCACCGAAATACAGCACGCAGCTGCCGACAATACCTATTACAATAAACATTATGTATGCACATTTGAAAATATTTTTGACTTCTTTTGTATTTCCCTGTACGGTGCTTGCCGAAACCATTTTCGATACGGCAACGGGCAGCCCGGCGGTCGCAACAACGAAAAGCCCCGCATATATCTGGTATGCGGCATTAAAATACCCCATGCCCTCGTTTCCGAGCAGGCTTACAAGCGGTATCTTGAAAACAGCACCTATTATTTTCACAAGCAAATTCGCAAGCAATAAGATAAGCGACCCCGCTACAATTGATTGTCCTTGTTTTTTCATATTGAAATCTCCTTCATCTGCCGTTTCGGTGGACGGCATAATCGGTAATTTTTTTATTACTATAATAGTATATCACATTTCGTATGAAAAAAAAAGCCTTTTTTGAAAAAATTAAAAAATAATTTGCAAAACAATCGAATTGCAGTCAGTACTTTGCGGTAAAGCTTGAAATTTCCTCCTCTAAGAGCTTAAAAACTTTCGCAACCAAATATCCGTCTGCTACGGCATGATTCAGTCTTACAGATACCGGCATTACAAATCGGTTGTTTTCTTCCCGGTATCTGCCCCAATTTATTATAGGCGCAAAATAAAGATAGCCGTCGGGAAGCTCAATATTCAGTGAATCGTAGCTTAGCCATGAAATATATGATGCGTCGAACCAATTCGGATGGTTTTGCATATCAAGACCGTATTCTCTTGTCTTTTTCGCATTTTCAATGTCTTCGGCACAGTGCTTGTAAAATTCCTCGTAATTCTCGAAATATTCCGTGTATACCGGTGTGCAGGTTTCCGTATCATCATGGAATATGTATTGTGTCGGATTGATTTTATCATAGCAAATCAGCGTATCTGTCTGCCACAAATACCCCATTTTATAGTCATCACGGGAGTTTAGCACCTTTGAGAGGATATATAAAAAGTTGATATAAAACTTCGTATCGGTACTTTTTGAATATTCTTTGAGTGCCGTTACGTCTATTCCTGACGTAACGGACGTTGAACACTTGCAATCCTCCGAAAAATGGCGGAATACACCTTTTCTGTAGTACTTTTCTTTATCTATTACTTTGTAATTCATACTTCATACCTCTTTCGTTATTTTTTTTCTCAACACAATCGAAATAAAATTAAGATATTTTCCTCCGCCGGCTTCCATGGATTTTCTGTCACCGACAGCGTATTCGTTATCCTGTTTGAGCCAATCCGCCCATACTTCTTCGTTGCTTTCCATTTCTTTAACGCTTATTATCTCCGCACCTTCGCATTTTTTCGTTATCCCTTCCCAGTAACTCACATCGTGCATATAATCGAGCTGTTCGGGAGTCCATGAAAGCAGAAGCTCCGGCGGCAGATTGTCATGGCAATCTTTCTTCATTCCGGGAATTGCAATGTATATATAACCGCCGCTTTTCACAAACGGCAGCAGCTTATCGTCGAGATAATGTTCGTTGCGGCCGAAATAATTGTACGAATCCGTGCTTACAACAGCATCGAAAAATTCTTTCTCAAACGGCAGATTTTCTGCGTCCGCTTTCACGGGAACAATCTGCTCGCCGTTAAGTCCCATTTGTTCAAAGAATTTCTGATTTTCTTTCGGGTCGCTCCACAAATCGGCAGCGTATACATTGAATCCGTATTCCTTTGCAAGAAACACGCTTGTAAGTCCCTGACCGCTTCCGAGGTCGCATACAACGGCTCCGGCGGGGATTTTGTTGTCCGCAAGCAGTTCTTCCTCCAGCTTTATGGGATTCGGTCCCATTATTTTTGCCTGCAATTCGGGTGTATCGTATTTTTTGCTTTTTATATACTTCATTTTACTTTCTCCTGTTCTTATTGATTTTTGCAATCTTTTTAAATTTTCGTTTCTTTTCCGCCAAATATTCATCGGAATCTTCAAAGTATGCATTTTCGTTTTTCAGTTTTTGATATGACAAAAACCGCTCCTCGGAAAGCGTTCCGTTTTGTATCGCCTCACGCACCGCACAGTTTGGCTCGCTACCGTGTGTGCAATCCGAAAATCGGCATTTTGCCGCCAGTTTTTCTATATCCGCAAAAGATTTGTCCAGTCCGTCCTCCGCATTCCACAAACCCAGCTCTCTCATGCCCGGCGTATCTATAACCATGCCGCCGTTTTCCAGCAAAAACAGTTCTCGCCTTGTGGTTGTGTGCCTGCCTTTATCATCGTTACGAAGCCCGTTTGTTTCGAGTCTGTTCTCGCCGAGCAGCTTGTTTATAAGCGTTGATTTTCCTACGCCGGACGAGCCTATGAGTGCAACGGTTTTTCCGAAACTTATATACGGCAGCAGCTGTTTGTAGCTTTCGCCGTCTTTCTCCGTTATGATAATATCTGTGCCGAACGCAACTCCTTCGATTTGATTTTTCAGCTTTTCGGAATCCGCACATAAATCGGATTTTGTTAAAACAATCACGGGGACGGCTCCGCTGTCCCATGCGGCGGAAAGATAACGTTCCAAACGCCGTATATTAAAATCGTTGTTCAGTGACATACATATAAACACCGTATCTATATTTGCGGCGACAGGCTGACAAATATTTTCCGTGCCTGCGGCTTTGCGCACAAACAGGCTTTTTCTCGGTAAAATTTCGTGTATGACGGCATTGCTTTCGGCATTGCCGCAATCCGCCGCAACAAAGTCACCGACCGTCGGGAAATCGGCGGCGGCGGACGCATTGTAACGGAATTTCCCCGAAACCTCCGCAAGCTGTTCGCCGCATTCGCTTATTATAAAATACATACCTTTTTCCTGTGATAATATTCGGCATATCTTGTGTTTATCCGTCCGCATTCCGTATTGCCCGTGCAACCCGTATGCAGACATATCTGTTTTACTCATTTTTTGATATTCTCCATCCAATATTCGTTGTCAATTTCCCACATTTTGCCGCTTAAGTGCAGACGCTCAAACATTTTATAAAGGGAGCGCACCTTTAATGTGGGTTTGAGGTTTTCAGCGCATTTTGAAATTTTGTCGGCTGCTTTATCGAGTTTCTTCAGAAATTGTTTTTTGAATTTTTTCGGCATATCGTTCCAGAAATATTGCCAAACCGATTGCGTGATAATATGTGTTCTCGCAACACCCCAATAATCCATGCTGTCCTTTATGTCTTTTGCGGCAGATTTCAGCCCGCCGCCCCCGGCAGTTGCGATTATGAGTGCCTGTTTATTTTTCATGTCGAAATTCGGTCTGTGTACAAGCCAGCGAAATCCGTAATGATCCAGAAACGATTTTATCTGACCAGGCGCATGAAAGCACCAAACGGGACAGCAAAATATAATAAGCTGCGACTCGGCAATCGCTTCGTTTATCGGTTTCAGATATTCATAGCCGCCGCATTTTTCCTCTTTTCCGTGCAGACAGGCATAGCACCCTCGGCAGATATGCGGCATATCGTCCGGCAGGGTAAATTCAAAAAGCGTCCCGACATTGCCGAGTTTTGAAATTAAGTATTTTGCCGCATTGTATGTACTGCTGTTTTTGCTGTTTGTTGCACGTATTACAGTTATATTCATAATTATGACCATTCCTTTCCGTGCCTTGCTGCATTGTTGAATGTGCGGTAAAAGAGTCTGACGTGTGCGTTAAGTTTTTCAAGGCATTCGGATTCTTTCGCCGGCTGACGGTCGCAGACGCCGAGCAAGGTGATAATAGGCGCAACATACATTACGGAGAGTGTGTTCGGATTCTCGTTTTTAAGTTCTCCGGCAGAAATAAGACTTTTGAAAATTCCTTCGTGATAAGCTATAACACGCTCCACATAACGCTCGGAATAGAGCGCAGAAAGCTCCGGTGAACGAAACTGCTCAATAGTCATCATTTTCCGAAAACGGCTTATTGTTTCGTCATGCAAAGAATATGTAAAAATCTGCCGAACTTTTTCAATAAGCATTTCTTCCGCAATCTCGGAAAACACGCCTATGTCCCGGTTTGAATCCTGAACATGAATATCTATCTCGTCCGTATGTTTTTCATATTGTTTTGCCGTTTCCTCCACAATCGCCTCGAAAATAGCATTTTTGCTCGGATAATGGTTATACAAAGACGGAGCCTTAATGCCTACAGCCTTTGCGATTTCGCCGACGCTGACGGAATCGTATCCGTACATGGAAAACAGTTCCAGTGCCTTTTCAAGAATTTTCTTTTTTGTATCTTCCTGCTTCATAAACCGCACAGCCTTTCTTACTAACTAATGTTCGTTAGTTATATTATATCACTTTTATATCAGAATGTCAATATAAATTTTTTAAGATGGGAAAAGAAAAATAAAAAACATGAGTTTTTTAACAGCCTCTTTTATTTATCAGCATTCTTTGCACCGCCTGCTTTATGCGTGAGGGTTCAGACCCGATTTCGAAAATTATTTTGCCGCACCTCATGTACGTTGTTTAAGTATTGTAATTCCGCAGCATTTTTTTATGCGTTTGAATAAAACTACTTGACAAAACCGAAACTCAATGATATACTATTATAGTGAAAGAATATGTAATAAAATGCGTTATTCGGCCGAGCAAGATTATTGTTTGCGGACGAGGTGAGATAATGAAAAAAATTATAGTTTTAATTGTGACGGTTTTGTGTTGCTTCGCACTGTTTTACTTTTGCAATAACGGAGCAATGCGTGCGAAAACGGAAAAATATATTACCGTTGAAAACGGTATGTCTGATGCCGCAATTACAAAGCTGCTGAAAGAAAAGGGCATAATCAAGAGCAAAGCAGTATTTAAAATAGTTAATAAACTATCGAAAAAAGGATATTTTAAAAGCGGTACGGGTAAATTTTCTTCCAAGATGAGCTACGGTGAGATAATAGATATTCTTGTGAATAAAATGGACAGCACCGTAAAGGTTACAATACCCGAGGGATATGAGCTTTGCGATATTGTTAAGCTGTTGTCGGGCAAGCTCGGCACATCGGAAGATGAATTTTATAACGAAATCGAAAACGGAAAGTTTGATTATGATTTTATAAGCGAACTTCCGCCGGGGAAAATGCGCCTTGAGGGATTTGTTTTTCCCGATACGTACTATTTTGAAAAAAATTCAAAACCGCATGATATTATAAATGCCTGCCTGAAACGTTTTTCGCAGGTTTATACCGACGATATGGAAAAACAGGCGGAGAAAATGGGATACAATACATTGCAGATAATCACGCTCGCTTCCATAATAGAAAAGGAAACAAGCTCGGATTATGAAATCGTATCGTCTGTTTTTCATAACAGACTGAACAGCAGGGAATTTAAAAGGCTTCAGTCCTGCGCAACGGTTATATATGTAACAAAAAATCCGAAAAAACGGCTGACTGCCGAAGATATTAAGGTTGATTCGCCGTATAATACGTATCTTTGCGACGGACTGCCGCCGGGGCCGATAGCGTCACCTGGAGAAAAGGCGATATATGCGGCACTGAATCCCGCAAAAACCGATTACTATTATTTTTCGGCGGACGGAAACGGCAAAAACAGCTTTTCCAAAACATATGAAGAACATCTGGCAAAAAACAGGGGGTAATTATCATAGTTGACGACAGCGTAAGCACACCGGAGATAACAGAGTATCTCAGAAATCATATAGTGCAGAAAAACGAATTTTTGAAAGAACTTGAAGAACTGGCGCTCAAGGAGTATATTCCCATAATTCAGCCGGAGGTTGTTCAGCTTATTAAGGTGATATTCAAAACGGCAAAGGTTAAATCCGTACTGGAAATAGGCACGGCGATAGGATATTCGGCGATTAATTTCGCATATTTTACGGAAGGCAGGATAACTACAATTGAGCGTTCCGCAGAAATGGCTGCCGCAGCACGAAAAAACATTGAAAAATGCGGCATGGCAGAGCATATTGAAGTTGTGGAGGGCGAAGCGCTTGAAATACTTAAAAATATTGAACAGCCGTATGACTGCATATTTTTAGACGCTGCAAAAGGGCAGTATATTAATTTCCTGCCGGAATGTCTGCGTATCCTTAAGCCCGGAGGTCTGCTCATATCGGACAATGTGCTGTATAGGGGTAAGGTTGCGCTTGACGGATTTATTCCGAGAAAACATCGGACAATCATAAGAAATTTAAAAGAATATATAGACGAAATAACAGAAAAACTCGAAACAACCGTACTCCCGATAGGTGACGGGGTGGCGGTCAGTATAGTAAAGCAAGAAAGGCTTGATTTGTTTGAATAAAATAGAATTACTTGCGCCGGCAGGTAATCTTGAAAAGTTAAAAACAGCCGTTTTATACGGTGCGGATGCCGTGTATCTCGGCGGCGAATGTTTTTCGCTCCGCACGGCGGCAGACAATTTCAATGATGAACAGCTGAATGAGGGCATTGAGTTTGCTCATGCGGCAGGTGTTAAAGTTCATGTGGCAATGAATATTATTCCGCACAACCGTGATTTGGAAAAAATGAAAGAGTTTATATCAAAGCTGAAAAGCTTCGGTATTGATGCGGTGATTGTTGCGGATATAGGGGCGTTTTCGCTTATAAAAAGCATTGCACCGGAATTAGAGGTGCATATCAGCACACAGGCGAACACCGTGAATTATGCGTCTGCGGAAGCGTGGTACAAGATGGGTGCTTCGAGAGTTGTACTGGCAAGAGAATTGTCCATGGAAGAAATCAGGGAAATAAGAGCGAAAACGGATAAAAATCTCGAACTTGAAATGTTTGTGCACGGTGCAATGTGTATGTCATATTCGGGCAGATGCCTTTTAAGCAACTACATGATAGACCGTGACAGCAACTACGGCGATTGCGCACAGCCGTGCCGCTGGAAATACAGTCTTGTAGAGGAAAAACGTCCCGGCGAATATATGCCCGTCGAGGAAACAGAGCAGGGAACGTTTATATTCAATTCCAAGGATTTGTGCCTTATAGAGCATATACCGGAGATTATAGAAGCCGGAGTTTCGAGCATAAAAATCGAGGGCAGAGTGAAAAGCGAATATTACGTCGCAACAGTCGTAAAAGCATACAGAGAAGCGATTGACGAATATTATAAAGACCCGGGAAATTATAAATTTGACGAAGAATATAAAAAAGAGTTGTGCAAAGTAAGTCACCGTGATTATTGGGAGGGCTTTTATTTCGGAAGAAATATGCACGACGGGCAGGTGTACGGCACATCATCTTATATAAGAGATTATGACATTGTGGGATTCGTAACGGGAAGCGACGGAGATATAACGGAAGTCGAACAAAGAAATAAATTCGGGATAGGAGATACCGTGGAAATAATTCAGCCGGGAGTAAAAGGCTGCAAGACCTGCAAGGTTGAATTTTTGCAGGACGAAAACGGCAATGATATTTTAACAGCGCCTCATGCGGCAATGAAATTGAAAATGAAACTCGGAGAAAATATTTTGCCGTGGTCAATGATTAGAAAAGAGAGATAAGTTTGAATAAGATTGCCGCACCGCTCACTGCAAAGCGGCACTCCGAACAATTTTCTTTCAAACTTGGTTTTGTGCCTTGAACCACGGAAAGGAATGGTTATAAATATGAAGAAAATCTTGTGTGTATTTATTTTGATTGTTTCGGCATTCGGTGTGTATGCTGCGGAAAATCTTGTGAAAGACGAAAGCTTTGGCGAGGATTTCGAATACTGGACGCCGTATTCGTATACGGACGGGGCGGAAATTTATGCGGAAAACGGCAGAATGGTATTCGATGCTCCGCAGGACAATCATTTGAATGTAACTCAAAAAATAAAGGTAGAGCCGAATACGAACTACCGTTTTTCGGCACACGTAAAAACGGAGAACGTGGAGGAAACGGGCAGCGGAGCAGTTCTCGGGTTTGATTATAAAACAAGCTACAGCGAGAGCGTGTTCGGAAATGACGAAAAGGATATAGAGCTTTATTTTACAACGAAAGCGAACGAAGTGCCTATAATGCTGTCACTCGGCGGCTACAGCAGCTTGAGCCGAGGAAAAGCGATATTCAGCGATATAGTTGTGGAAAAAGCGGACAGCGTTCCCGAAAACGCAAAGTATTATGAATATATAAACGATAAAAAGGAAACAAAAACTTCAGCGGGAAGCTTTGATTTCCGCTGGTTTGTGCTGGCAGGCTTGCTCGCAGCTGCGGCAGCTGCCGGAATATATACCGTGTATTCGGAAAAATAACGGGCAAGGTCCCTTATTAATATCCCTGTAAAGATTATATGCCGAGGCAGGGCGGCGGAATGGAGATTTATATATGGCAGAACTTAGATGGCATCCTTTGACAAAGGATTGGGTAATGGTAGCGTCAAACAGGCAGAACAGACCGCAGCAACCGAAAGACTGGTGTCCGTTTTGTCCGGGGTCGGGAAAAGTCCCCGACAACTATGATGTATTGAGGTATAATAACGATTTTCCGGCACTCTCGCAGAATCCGCCGAAGCCGGATGATGTGGCGACGGATTTTTATAAAACAGCGCCGTCATACGGAAAATGTGAGGTTATACTTTATTCTCCGAACCATACAATAACGCTTCCGGAGCTTCCGACAGAGCATATCGAAAAGCTCGTTGATTTGTGGACGGAACGTTTTGTTGAAATATCGAAAGATGAAAAAATCAAATATGTGTTTATATTCGAAAACAGGGGAGAAGCCGTGGGAACGACAATGCCTCATCCGCACGGTCAGATTTACGGTTACAGCTTCGTACCGAAAAAAATCGAACTCGAACTTGCTTCGGCAAAGGAACATAAAGAAGAAACCGGCAGATGTATTTTCTGCGATATGGTGAAAGAAGAAAAATCATTCAAGGAGCGTGTGATTATAGAAAACGACAGCTTTATAACGTTTCTGCCGTTTTTCACCGAATACCCATACGGAATGTACATAATGAGCAAAAATCACAGACAAAATCTTGCGGAATTTACAGCAAAGGAAAAACATGATTTCGCACAGATTTTAAAAGATACAACGGGAACGTTTGACGCACTCTTCGATATGACCTTCCCGTATATGATGTGTATGCATCAGAATCCCGTAAATACGGGCGATACGTCGGAATATTATCACTTCCACGTAGAATTTTTCCCGCCGATGCGTTCAAAGGATAAGATTAAATTCAATGCATCGAGCGAAACCGGCGTTTGGGCACATTGCAACCCGACGGCACCGGAAGAAAAAGCCGTAGAACTGCGTGCGGCATACGAAAAATATTTAAAAAGCGGAAAGTAGGAGATAAAATGGAACTTAATGCAATAAGGAAAAGATTTGAAGAAATATTCGGCGAGGGCGGAAACATAAGATTTTTTACTTCACCGGGACGTGTAAACATGATAGGCGAGCATACGGATTACAACGGAGGAGTTGTATTTCCTGCGGCTCTCACTATGAGAACGGTTATTGCGTTTCGTGAAAGAAACGACGATATAATAAAAATGGCTGCTACGGACCTTGACGTTTTGGTTGAGGCAGACATCGGCAAACTGGCTGATTACAAAGACATCAAATGGGGAAATTATCAGCTCGGAATTGCCGATGAAATGAAAAAGGCCGGATATTATATAGGCGGCTGCGATATGCTTTTCGACGATACGACACCGCACGGCGGCGGACTTTCGTCATCTGCGGCAATAGAGGTTGCTACAGCACTGGCTTTTGCCACAATATCGAATGAGAAAAAAGGTATAAAAGAGCCGGTAGACATGATTGAAATGGCTAAGATTTCTCAAAAAGCGGAGCATGAGTACATAGGCGTTATGTGCGGTATAATGGATCAGTTTGCGTCTGCAATGGGCAAGAAAAATCATGCGATATATCTTGACTGTGCAACGCTTGATTATAAGCTTGTACCTCTTAATATAGAAGGTTGCCGTATAGTAATTTCAAATACAAAGAAGAAACGTTCGCTTGCGGATTCGAAATATAACGAAAGAAGAAGCGAATGTGAAGCGGCTGTTGAGATTCTTAAAAACAGTCTGCCGGGCATTACGTGCCTTGCAGATGTAGGTCCGGCAGATTTTGAAGCGCATAAATCCGAGATTGAAAACGAAACGGTAAGAAAACGTGCGGAACACGTAGTATACGAAATCGACCGTGTTGTAAAGTCGGTTGACGCACTCGAAAAAAATGATATTGCGGAATTCGGACGTCTGATGAACGCTTCGCACGATTCTTTGAGAGATTTGTATGAAGTAACGGGAATTGAACTCGATACTCTTGTTGAGGAAGCGAGAAAAATACCGGGTACGGTAGGTTCGAGAATGACGGGGGCAGGCTTCGGAGGCTGTACCGTAAGTATCGTAAAAGAAGAATACGTTGATGAGTTTATAGAAAAAGTCGGTGCGGTATATAAAGAAAAAATCGGATATCCGGCAGAGTTTTACGTATCTGAAATAGGCGACGGCGGAAGAGAAATCAAATAACGAATTGCAGGGATAAAGAGTGAAGAAGATAAAAACAAGTGCCTTGAAATGGGTAGTAAAAAATTCAAAATCTATATTTGCAATGCTTGCGATTATAATAGTTGTGAGCGTTATGCTTTCGCTTTGCGGTGTGATTCTGGCACTTGTTTCGAAGAATGTTATCGATGCCGCAACGGGGCAGTCGGACGGCAGCTTTTTAAATGAGAGTATGAAGCTGTTCGCCGTTGTTGCGGCACAGATAGCTTTGCAGGCGGCGAGCAGCAATTTGCTTATCCGTGCGAACGGAACGTTGCTTATAAGGCTGAAAACGCTTGTTTTTTCAACGCTGCTGAGAAAGGACTGGCAGAGCGTAAGCGCATACCATTCCGGAGATTTGCTCAACAGGATAAACAGCGACATAAATATTATAGTTACGGCGGTAACAAATATACTTCCGTCGTTTCTCTCGCTGATTACGAAGCTTGTTGCGGGATTTTATCTCTTGTTCAGGCTGGATTCCACATTTTCTATTATTGTTTTGGTGTGCGGTCCGATAATTGTTTTTGCTGCAAGAATTTACAGCAAAAAAATGAAAAAATATCATAAAATGGTGCAGGCGGCAGACGGCAAAACAAGCTCGTTTATGCAGGAAAGCATACAAAATATGCTTATGATAAAAGCGTTTGAAAGCGAAAAGTATATATCCGACAGCGCAGGAAAGCTGCAGACCGAAAGCTACCGTATAAAGATAAAAAGAAATACGATAAGCATATTTGCTAATATGGGACTCTATCTTATATTCTCGGCAAGCTACTATATTGCGCTTGCATGGGGCGCATACAGGCTGAAAACCGGTGTTATAACTTTCGGTACAATGACGGCGTTTTTGCAGCTGATAAACCAGGTTCAGACACCGTTTATGGGAATGTCCACACTGCTTCCGCAGTTTTACGGAATGTTGGCTTCGGCAGAGCGCCTGATAGAACTCGAGGATTTGCCTGATGAAACGGAGTCGGCGGTGAATGCCGATGTAAAACATATTTATGAAAATATGCAGGGCATACAGATAAAAAACGTGTGCTTCGCCTGGGAAAACGAAAAGGAAAACATACTTCAAAATGCCGATTACTATATCAAAAAAGGCGAATTTGTCGCAATTGCCGGAACGTCCGGAGTCGGCAAAAGTACGCTTATAAAGCTTATACTCGGTATAATAAAACCGTCGGACGGCGAAATATATGTCGAAGCGGACAATAAAAAATATACTCTTGATAAGAGCATGAGAGGTCTTTTTGCATATGTGCCGCAGGGCAATATGATTTTGTCCGGCACAATTAAAGACAATATAAGATTTTCAAATGCAGACGCTTCTGACGAGGACGTATTAAATGCCGCAAGGGCGGCAGATATGGACGGATTCGTGAGCCAGCTGCCTAACGGGTATGATACCTTTGTCGGCGAGAGGGGAACCGGTCTTTCCGAGGGACAGGTTCAGCGAATAGCGATTGCCAGGGCGATTTTGTATAATGCGCCGATACTCCTGCTTGACGAATGTACCAGTGCACTTGATGAAAATACGGAGAAAAACGTGCTTGAAAATTTGAAGGCGATGAAAAACAGAACCTGTATAATTATATCGCATAAAAAAGCGGCGATTAAAGCTGCCGACAAAGTTATTACGCTTGTTGACGGAAAAATTGAAGAAATAAACGGGTGACGTTATGGATAATACGATTTTGGGATATATATCATCGGTAAATACTGCGGTGTGGATAATACCGCTCGTTATCATTGTATATATGCTGATAAAAAGAAAATTTAAGTTCAGACAGTTGGTTATGGGTATACTTTCGTATATGATGCTGTATGTTGTTCAGCAGTTGCTTTTGACAGCGGTGTCGCTGCCGTTCGGAAAGCTTGTCGGAGATAATACGGTGATTGCCGTGGCGATTTATGCGGTTGTTGTTCCGCCGGTTGCGGTGTTCGGAACATATTTGCTGTATAAACGTGTGATTGAAGATAAAGGCTGGTTCGGTGCGATAGGCTACGGCTTGGGACAAAGCTATGCTTTAATTATTTCGGAACTCGGAATGAAGCTTTTGAGTAATATGTTCATGGCTGTTATGATAACCGACGGCGGAGCGTCCGGGCTTTCGGGCGAACAGCTTGAAGTGTACAAAAATGCGGAGGCAATGCTGAAATCGCAGACCGGAAGCTTTTATATATGTATCGGCATAGCGGCGGTTATGATATTTATTTTTAATATGGTAAATGTGCTTTTGGTAAGGAAAACGGAAGAAAGCGGGAAAAAATTTCCGATTATTTTATCATATGTTTTGTATACGCTTATGTATACTCTGTTTACGATTTCGGCATATGCAGGCATAGAAAACCTTATAGTTATAATTCTTATGATAGGCGTTATAGCGTTTTCGGTATATTATCTTACGAAATCATACGATACACAGGATACTTCGGACGAGTACATAAGCCGTCCTTCGCCGCTTCTCGGAAGAAATACGGATAAGCGTTATCGCAAGAAAAAATAAAAGATAAAGATAAGGAGATTATTATGGATATTAAAAAATATATGAAAAATGAGAACGAAAAACCGCTTGACAATATAGTTTCAAACGGCGGAATGTGCGCTTGCTTCAGAAAAATCGGCTGCATAGGCGACAGCCTTTCTTCGGGCGAGCTTGAAGCTTTTGAAAACGGAACAAAGAGCTTCCATGATTATTTTGAATATTCGTGGGGACAGTTTATAGCACGTGATGCCGGCTGTGAGGTTCTGAACTTTTCAAGGGGCGGCATGAGCGCAAAAGAATATTGCATAAGCTTTGCCGACGAACGGGGATTTTGGAATCCGGATTTAAGATGTCAGGCGTATATTATAGCGCTCGGAGTAAACGATGTTTCACAAATGCTTGCAGGGGAGATGGAACTCGGCTCGGCTGAAGATATAAATCCGCAGAATTACAGCTTAAATAAGCCTACGTTTGCCGGGTTTTACGGTACAATCATAAGCAAATACCGGGAGATACAGCCTCATGCCAAATTTTTCCTTGTGAATATGCCGAACAACCGTCCGGACGAAAAGAGAAATGAGCTGTATGGTCGTCATGCTGAGCTTTTATATGAGATAGCAAAGCTGTTCAGCAACTGCTATATTATAGATTTAAGAAAATATGCGCCGAAATATGATGAGGAATTCAAAAAAGCATTTTTTGTCGGCACTCATATGAATGTTCAGGGTTATAGGCTTACGGCGCTTATGATAGAATCTTATATTGATTATATTATAAGAAATAATCCGGAAGAATTTGCACAAATCGGATTTATCGGGAAAATGCATTATTACGGAGAATAATAGTTTGAGGGTGTTGCAAAACGATTTCATTTTACAGCACCCTCTTTTGGGACTTTAGAAAAATAGTGCAGAATGGACAAACTGAGCAAAAGCAAGGCTACGTCCTTGCTTTTGGTACCCGAAGGCGTATGTGTATACGTCGAGTGGCGAAGTTTGTTCATAGCATAAAGCAATATTTATTTTAGAAATTCGTTCTCAAACGAATTTCAACATCTGTTTTAATTCATTTTGTACATTTGGGTGTTCTCACTTATACCATTATATCGGCATTTTCTTGCTTTATGCGGTCTGTGCATTTTGCTAAAGCCCCATCTTTTTATCTGCTCATGCAGGAGTATACAACGTTCCTTAAACGCGGCTGATAATATTCCTCACGGGGGTTAAGCATATGGTGAGAGTAAAAATATGAAAATCCTGCCTGTGTATCTGCGAGCATTGTAGCACCGGCAGCACCTCCCCAGCCGAATTCGCCGATATTTCCGTTTGAACCGCCTCCGGCACAGTCAATCATAGTTCTTACACCAAGACCGTAGCCGTATCCTTTAAGCTGCGACCAGTTGAAGTCTTTGCGGAGCTCGGCACTTAATTGGTTGGTTTTAAGGAGATTAACCGTTGAGGAGGAAAGGATTCGTTCGCCGTTTGCGGCTTTTCCGCCGTTGGCAAGGGCGTTTGCAAATTTTGCGTAGTCGCCGACGCTTACAACAATCCCTGCACCGCCGCTGTCGTAATTTCTGCCGAATTCAAAGCCGCATTCTTTTCCGGCATTTTCGATATAACCTTTCCCGTCGGGGGTTTTTTGCTGTGCCGATACGAAATCTATGTCACGGTCGTTAAGCTTGTATATGTATTGTTCAGCCATTCTTGATTTGATTTCTTCGTTACGGTGGTAATAAATATCCGTTACGCCGATAGGCTCAAATATATTTTTCTTTACATATTCCGAAAAACGCATACCCGAGATTGATTCCACAAGACCGGCGAGAATATCGTGGCACAGACTGTAATTCCAGTGCGTGCCGGGTTCAAAGTTCAAATCCTTTTCGGCAAGGCATTTAACTACGGTAAGCGTGTCGCAGCCGCCGTTTGTAATCTCTTTGGCTTTTTGAATTTCTTTGCAGCTTGTATCGTAATCAAATCCTGCCGTCATGGTAAATAAATTGGCAATAGTTATCGGATTTTTTGCCTTTATTCTTTCGCCGTCTGCGGTTTTTACGTACATATCTTTAAATTCCGGTATGTATTCATAAAGAGGGTCGCTGAGCAGAAATATACCCTGCTCATAAAGCTGCAGTGCGGCGGTTACCGTAGCAATCTTTGAACACGAATATATGTTCAGAAGCTCCGAACCGTCCATCGGTGTTTTGTCTTCAAGGCTGCGGAAACCGGCAGAATATTTGAATATTTCTTCATTGTTGTAATACAGGCTTATGGAATTGCCCGGAATACCCTGTGCGACAAGCGAATCCATAAAAGCCTTAAGCATATCGAATTTCATGTTAATCTCCTTATCTGTTCTTTATAGTACAAATTCAATTTCAAAGAATGTACCGCCGACCGTATAATCAATAAGCCACACGGTAATATCTTCGCTGTGATGTCCCTTTATATCTTCCGATTTTATAGTAGGAACAGAATCGCTTTTTAATGTGATTCCGCCGAAAGTCACTTTGCCGTCCGATATTTCGGGTTTTATAAGACTTATAAATCTTTCCGTTACGGAATGTTGTGCATTATCCGAAAAGACAAAATTGTCGGAAAGCTTCACGGAACTGTCCGTCAGCTTAAATGAACGTCCTATTTCAACGGGAACGTCATATGCGTTTTTTATAATCTGAGAAAATGTTTCGCCGTCATGCTTCGTAATTTCCCCGATACAATCCGCACCGAAATTCTGCGAATGTCCGTCAATTATAGGGACGCTGTGCCCGAGAGAGGAATTGACAAGATATTTATAACGGTATTGTGAGAAATAATCTCTTGTATATTCTCCGTGACCTATATCGGCAAGCAACTGTTCTTTATCGTTTGCAATAATAAAGCTTCCGAGGTCGTTGTGGTTGTGCGGTTCGTCGTTGTTTCCGCCTTTTGCCGCAAAAGCATAACGGTCTTTTTTGTTGATGTACCAACCGGCATTTTCAAAATATGTTATTCCGCATACCGAATCCATAGGCTTTTTGAATGAGCTGTCCGACCATGCGAAATCACGTATAATTCTTGCAAAACGGTAGCAGCTGTCTTCGGAAGGCACTTGTATGTATTTGTTGTCCGGTATGGTTACCTTGATGTATCTGTGCGCAAGGTAATGAGTTATTCCGGCATTGAACATGCTTGACCTTCCGCTGTCCGAAAAGCTTACGGTGATGTTGTTTTTCAGGAATATATTTTGCTGAAATTGTGCAATGTTTTTTACTTTTTCGGTGTCGAACAGGTCGACTTCTCCGTCCGTAAACTCTTTAAGCATATCGGCGAAGCATACGAAATAGCCGAAACCGTATTGCCAGTAATCGATACCCTCAAGACAGCAGCCGTCATCGCCGTAGCCGCTTAGGAAGCATTGTATGGTTTGCAGCAAGCGGCTTTGAATATTTTTAAAACGCTGCGGCGCCATGTACATATAAGCCATTCCCACACTGCCGCCGCATACCGCCGCCCAGTTGTTGTCACCGGTTTCCCACCAATAAGTGTGCGTTTCGTATGAATCGAAAATTCTTATTTCAAGCTCTTTTTTTATACGGTCTTTCGTTAAATCGGAAAGAACGTTTTCAAGCAGAATATATATTTCACTTAGTGCTTGAGCGGTTTCCGCCGCAAAGAGGTCTATCCAAACCTGCTGGTCGCCGAGCTTGGCATTTTTGTCCACGTGTGCAGGGAGTGCCCATGAATATTCGTCGCATACCGCCCATATAACGTCCTCAAGTCTTGTTAAATATTCTTGTTTTTCATATATTAGGTAGAGAATTGTACAGCAGCAAAGCTCCGCACGTCTGCGATAGTATAAAGTCTGGTATTCTTTTCTCGAACCGGTTTCGTAAAACAGCTTCCATACGGAATACGGCAGTGCCGGTATTTCCGCTGAGCTTAATTCGCTGTATGTATTTTTAATATCGTCAAGCATACCGGTGTAAAATGTATCGTTAGGCACTTTTTTGAACTTTTCGATATACTTTTTAAGATACGGTTTTTCATTATTCATGAGTGATTCCTCCAAGTGTATTCCACAGTTTTTTTTTATGTAGTATATCATAAAAAATATTTATTGTCAAGTGCAAAAGCAAGGATTGCAGTTTCGGACACATAATACAGCAACAAAGAATATTGAAAATGGAATATACTTATTATATAATATAATTGAAATTATGTTTCATTGGGAATATTTACAAGAAAATTATTATTGACAATAAATATTACAAATTGTATAATAGAGGTGGATAAACAAAATTAAAAATAACGGAAAGGAATGGTCATAAACATGAAATCCGAAAAAATTTATTTGTTTGAGGACTGGGCTTTTGACAATCCGGTAAAATACCATAATATTTATGTGTATCAGGTGGCGGAAACACTGGTTGTCGCAGGCGAGGAAGTGCCGGAACATATTCAGATATGTGATGAAATTACGTATATAATTTCCGGTGAAGCCGTGGCGTATAACAACGACAAGCCGGTAAATTTGAAAGCAGGGGATATTCATATCGCCTGCAAGGGCGAGAGCCATAAAATACTTGTGGGAAAATCGGAAAATTGCAGATATGTGTGCTTTGGCATAGCGCTTAATCATGACAGCAAAAAGTATAGTATGCTCGAAAGCATTTTCAGCGGCGAAAAGGTGGTTTCGGCAAAATCTGCGGACGAAATACGTATGCTCGTAACGATGCTTATGAACGAGCTGTATACAAAACCCGATTTCAGCGAAGACATGATTGAGATGCTGATTTTGCAGATAATGATTTTCATATACAGAAAGCGTGAGAAACGCAAAAATGTGTTTAAAGAAAATGTTTTCGACGGCAAAGTAATATATGAAATATTAAGATATATTGATTTGAATCTCACGAAAATACAGGATATTCAAATGATTTCAAAAGAACTTTCGTACAGCAAATATTATATCTCGCATTTGTTTAAAGAAAAACTCGGAATTACGATTTACGAATACATAACGGAACGTAAAATCGACCTTGCCAAAACAATGTTGGAGGAAGGAACTTACAAGATGTCCGAAATTGCGGAAAAACTGAATTACGAATCCACACAGAGTTTTTCGAAAATGTTTAAGCGACGTACGGGTATTTCGCCGAGCAAGTACGGCAGCGGCGGTGAAAACTGAATAAAAAACACAGCAGTTTCGGACACGTAATACAGCAACGGCGAACATTGCCAAGAGAATTTATTTATTGTATAATATGTATAGATAAACATGAAATTCGGAGCGAAATAACGTGAAAATTCACATTTAATCCGAATGGACGTACTGCCCTGAAAAGGAGCTCAGAAAAATAAATCTCTTGTCATTTCTTGCCCTGCGATAAGAGATTTAAATAATAAAGATATGCCGGTGCAGGGCGGCGGAACGGAGATTATCATGATAAAAGTTGCGGTTATAGGATGCGGGTCTATTGCAAACAATGCACACATTCCGGCTTATATGGCGAATGAAGAAACGGAAATAGCATATTTTTGCGATATTATTCCGGAAAGAGCCGAAGCTGCTGCGGAAAAATACAAATGCGGCAAGGCGGTTACAGATTACAGAGAAATATTAAAAGACGACAGTGTAACGGCAGTTTCCGTATGTACGCCGAACAATTGTCACAGCACAATTTCGATTGACGCACTGCATGCCGGAAAACACGTTCTTTGCGAAAAGCCTGCGGCAAGAACTCTTGAAGAAGCGCTTGAGATGCAGAAGGTTCAGCACGAATGCGGAAAAATTCTGGATATCGGCGTTGTAAACAGGTTTAATAAGAATGTAAACAGAATAAAAAAGCTTATAGATTCCGGAGAACTCGGCGAGATTTACCATGTGTACGCAAGCTTCAGAGAACAGCGGTCGATTCCGGGGCTTGGCGGAGCGTTTACAACAAAGGCGATTGCCGGCGGCGGAGTTCTTGTGGATTGGGGAGTTCATTTTCTTGATATTATCATGTATTGCTGCGGCGACCCGACGCCCGTAAGTGCGAGCGGAGAAACCTTTGTGAAGCTCGGGAAAAATATAGACGATTATGTATATACGAATATGTGGGCAGGTCCTCCGGTTGAAAACGGTATATATGACGTAGAGGACAGCGTTATAGGAATTATACGTACGAGCGGACCGGTTATAAGCATTAACGGCGCATGGGCGCAGAACATAGGCAAACGTGAAATGTATATAGATTTTATCGGTACAAAAGGCGGAATCAGACTTGATTACGGTGCGGAATTTACACTTTATTCGACAAAGGAAAGTGCACTGACGGAAACGAGATTTACTGCCGAACAGGACAATCATTTTCAGAATGAAATAGACGCTTTTGTCAGCTGTATAAAGACGGGAGAAAAGCTGCCGTCGCATATAGACAATCATGTACTTACATCAAAGATAATGGACGCAGTTTATAAGTCGGCAGAAATGCATAAGGAAGTAGAAGTTTGAAAAAATTGCCCATAGCACCGCTTACTGCAAAGCGGCATCCCGGACAATTTTCTTTCAAACTTGGTTTTGTGTCTTGCGGCACGGAAAGGAATGGTCATAAATATGAAAAAGATAGGTTTTATAGATTATTACCTTGATGAATGGCACGCAAACAACTATCCGGAGTTTTTTAAAAAGGCTGTCGGAGATGAAATGAAAGTGTGCTATGCATGGGGAGAAACAGAGATGCCCGGCAAGATGACAAATGCCGAATGGGCGGAAAAGAATAATGTTGAGCTTTTGAAAAGCGAAGAAGAGGTAATTGAAAAAAGCGATTACATAGTAGTGCTTGCACCGGACAATCCCGAAACACACGTCAGACTTACGGAAAAAGCTCTGAAATCGGGAAAACCGGTATACGTGGACAAAACCTTTGCTGCAACGAAAAAAGAAGCCGAAATGATATTTGAAAATGCCGAGAAACACGGAACGCCGTGCTATTCGGCGTCGGCATTGTATTTCTCCGACGAACTCGGAAAAATCGACGCAAAAGGAATTGTGCGAATAAGCAGCATCGGCAACGGAAATATACGCCAGTATGCGGTTCATCAGGCGGAACAAATAGTAACGCTTATGGGCAGCGATGTTAATAGGGTAATGTTTCTCGGAGAAAACGTATGCCCGTCGGTGCTGCTTGAATTTAAAGGCGGACGTTACGCACAGATTACGCATTATACAAATGTGGATTTCAAGCTTGATATAGGATATGACGACGGAACGCTTGCAAGCGTGAATATAGAATCCGACTATTTCGGCAATTTCATATCGGCAATGGCGGAGTTTTTCAGAACTGCAAAAATACCGATAGAGCATAAGCACACGATAGCCGTTATAGGGATAACGGAGGGAATATGCAAGGCTGTCGAAAGACCGTTTGAATGGATTGATATTTAGAAAAAATAAATCATGCCGCCGGTTGCGGCGGCGGAATGGAGTTTGATATGAGGAGATGCAAATTTGCGGCTGTAATGCTTGTATTTGCGGTGATGTCCGGTGTTTCGGCAAATGAGATAAACGATTTTTCCGTAAATGAAAACGGCGTTTTCACGGTGAACGGAAGCGTCGGCGGCACGGAAAATGTAAATTTGTTTGTAAATTCTTCGGAGAACGGCGAAATAGCCGCAATAAAACAGACAAAAAGCGAAAACGGCAAATATACCTTTTCGGTTGCGCTTGAAGAAGCGGTTGAAAAAGGCGGTAAGTTTAAATTTAAAACAGTTCCGCAGACAGAAGATGCGGCGTATGGCGAGATAGAGTATTATACGAGAGCCGAAAGGCGCAGTGCGGCGGAAAAGCTTGCCGAGGTTTCGCAGGAAGAGGACAAGCAGGCAGCAGCGGAAAAGATTATCGAAGAAAATTTCGATGTACTTTCGTTTAATTGCCCGGAGTTTAAAACGCTTGTAAATAACGGAAAAACAAAAGAACTTGCGCAGATTATAATATCTTTTTCCGTAACGGAAGAAAACCTTTCGCCGAGTATGCGCAAGGCGGCAGGAACGGTAGCGATAGGATTTTCAAAAAACGAATCGGAAATAAAGGATATTTTTGAGAAATACAAAACCGACATCAAGCCGGAGAATTCGGAACTTTATGCCAAACTGGAGGACAAAACGGTGCTGTATAAACAGCTGGCGAAATCCGAAACGGTTTATGAGTCTATGGAGGATTTTTATAAAAAGCTTGACAATGCCGTTATATTGGCAGAGTTCAATTCCGCAAGGGGAACGGACGGCTGTTATGCTGTTCTTGCAAAATATTCGGATACTTTTGACTTATCAACATACAATCGTTCGGATAATAATAAAACGGCGATGCTGAAAAAGCTGCTCGAAGAGTCCGAAAATGGAAATACCGAAAGCATAGAACAAATACAAAAAATACTTGATACGAAAATACCTAATGAGGAATCCGGGAATAAAGGCGGTTCGGGCGGAGGAAGAGGCTCATCGTCCGGTTCCGGATATACGGCACCGGCGATGCCGAAAATCAGCTATGATGAAACGGATACCGTTATTCCGGAAAATGTTTTTACGGATATTGACGGATACGAATGGGCGAGAGCGGATATTGAAGAGCTGGCAAAATCGGGTGTTTTGAACGGTGTCGGCAAGAATACTTTTGCACCTGCGGAAAACGTTACACGTGCGGAAGTATCAAAAATGGTCTGCAAGCTGCTGGGTATAGACGAAGAAAGCGGCGAAAGCAAATTTGCCGATGTGAATACGGACGACTGGTTCTGCGGATATGTAAAGGCACTTGCGGCGAAGAATATAATAAACGGAGTGAACGAAAAGGAATTTAAACCGGAGGAATATATAAGCCGTCAGGATTTTGCGGCAATGCTGCAAAGGGCGCTTGACATAACGGCACAGGAAACGGAAGAATCATTTTCCGATGTTGATACGATTGCGGATTATGCGAGGGAAGCGGCGCTTGCACTGAAATCGGCGGGAATATTGCAGGGTGATGAGCAGGGCAGGTTTAATCCGAAAAGCTGTACGGCACGTGCGGAAGCTGCGGTAATGATAAACAGAAGCCTGAAATATCTGAACGGAGGACGCTAAATGAAACGATTTATTTGCATATTAATGGTTCTTGCGCTTTGGCTGCCGGTCACGGCGGCGGAGAAAAACGTCGAAACCGATATTAAAAGCGAAGCATTTGTTAAATCCGAAAATTTTCTGAACGGTCTCAGCTTGCTTGTGCAAAAGAAAAATCCGGAAGAGAAAATTACAAGAGCGGAGTTCGCTTCGTATGCCCTTGCGGTGTCGGGGAAAAAGACCGTGAAATCGCAGGAAGCATCGGATAAATATTTGGGATATACAAATGATGACGAAGAAAAAGAATGGGAATGGATAGACGACAATGCGGAGGTAACATATCCGCAGGCTACATACTTTTATGATGTTACAACGGAACACAAATATTGGAATGATATTAACGAAGCGGCAAAGCTCGGACTTATGTCCGGTGACGGCGGCAGATATTTTCGCCCGGACGAGGATATAACGGAAAATGAGGCGCTCAAAGTGCTGGTGTGTATGCTCGGCGGAGAATTTATGGCAAACGGAAGCTGGCCGCTCGGATATATAACGGCGGCACAAAACCTCTCGCTTTTGAAAAATATCAAAACGGAAACAGCGCTTACTTACAAAAATATGGTGATATATTTTTATAATCTGATGCACGCATATATTTATGAGCCGTATGAAATCGAAAAAGAAAATGTAAGCTATCGCCGCAGTAAAAATACATATATGTATGAAACGTTCGGCATAGAAAAAGCCGAGGGTATAGTTAATGCGAACGGGATAACACGTATCGGCGGAGGCAGCGGAAGCAACGAAACTGCGGAAATAGACGGAGTAAAATATTTCGGTGATGCGGACAGCTTTATCGGAATGAATGTTGTTGCGTATTACACGGAGGATTCCGGCGACAGAATAATAAAGTATATATATGCCGACAAAAACGAAATATTAAAGGTTGAAGCCGAAGATATTAAAAATTATTCGTCGGGCAGACTGCATTTTGATAAGAACGGCAAAACAGACGATTTGTATCTTGGTGCCAAAACAAATATAATATACAACGGTAAGGCGCTTACAAATTATAACGACAGTTTTCTTACACCGGAGGAGGGAACGGTTACTTTCATAAATGCGGACGGCGACAGCGAATACGAAACGGTTTACATAGAAGACATCAAGACGATTGTTACGGGTTCGGTCGATACGCTTGCACAGAAAATATATAATAAGCTGAAAACTCCGGAGGTGTATGAGCTTGAGGGAAAGAAGCTTGTAATAAAATCCTCGGACGGAACGGAAATGAAGCTTTCGGATATAGGCGAAGATTCCGTTTTAAGTATTAGGACAACGGTGGCGCAGCAGGGCGAGAAAAATATTGAAATTACAGTGTCAAACAGAATTGTAAGAGGGAAAATTCTTTCTGTGACGGAGGACGAAATTACAATCGGGGATAATGTATATTCCATATCTGCGGCGGCACAGCGTGAGCAGTTTAAGGCTGCGAATGAGGGCAGCTTCTATCTCGACGCAAACGATAAGGTGGTGTGGTATAAGGCGGACAGCGATTTAAAATACGGTTATCTTATGAATGCGGCGTCGAAAAAGGGTATGTCGGACGAATGGGAAATGAAAGTGTACGGTACGGACGGCGAGTTTAAAATATTGCAGATTGCGGATAAGGTTAAGCTTAACGGCATACGGTACGATGCTTCAAAAGCAATGGAGGAATCCGTTATAAATAACGGCGCGGAAATAATTGCGCAGATGATAAAATACGGTCTTGACGAGAACGGCAAGGTTTCGGAAATCCTGACGGCGGACGCAGACAAGGATAAATTTGTAACGCTGTACAGCGGAGAAGAGCTTGACGCAGTATTCAGAATCGGAGGCAATTATAAGTCCTTTAATATGGAAACCCCGGTTTGCTATGCAGATGACGAAACGGTGATAATGAATGTGCCGATTACCGATAAGCTGGACGAAAATTCGTATTACAACATCGCACAGGAACACGATAAATATTATAAAATACGGCTCATATATGCCGACAGCGAGGACAGCGCTATAGGAAAAGTTGTTGTAATACTTTCCGATGTCGTAAGCGCCTCAACGCCGGCTGGAAAAGCCGGATTTGTAAAATCAATAGTTAAAAGCTACGTAGATGATGAAACAGTATATGATGTGACGCTTCTCGGCGAGAACGGAGAAAGAAGACTGTTCGTAAATGATGAAAAATTGCTTTCCGAAGCCGAAACAATCAAAAACGGAGATATAGTCAGATTCAATGTGGACCAAAGAGGATATGCCAAGTACATAGGAAAGGTTTTTGATGCGGAAAAGATGGCGATTGCCGATACGGCGATACGATACAGCGGATATGCGACGAAAAATCCGCTTTCGACCGGCAAGCATTATGTGTCTAATTTCCATTTGCTTCACGGCAAGGTAATGAGTACAAAGGACGGCGGGGATTATCTTGCATTGTCGCCGTTTGAATATCAAAAGCAGGCGGACGGAAGTTATGTCGTACAAGACAATGTGGAAGAAACGCAGTTTATGCTGAAACGAAACATCTGTAAAATATATACATATGATTCGGCAAGAAAAAAGCTTTTGATGAGTAACCAGGATATTATAACTGCCGAAGTTGCGGGACTTTCGGAGGCTACCGAAGCTGTTGTATGCTCGTTCTGGGGAACGGCGTACATGATAGTATTATATAAATAAAAATTAAGGAGGCATTTTGTTATGAAAAAAAGAATAATTGCATTAATTGCGGCAACGGCACTGGCGGCAGGTATGCTTTCGGGCTGCGGAAACGGAAAAAAGGCAAATACGGCGGCAGACGATGAATCGAAACCGTATGAAATAGTATGGTATTATATCGGTTCGGAGGACAGCGGTCATGCGGCCGTGTCCGAAAAGGTAAACGAATATACCAAAAAGAAAATAAATGCAACCGTAAAAATGATACCGCTGAGCTGGGGTAATTTCGGGTCTAAAATGCAGACGCTTATGTCATCCGGCGAAAAACACGATTTGAGATGGATAAGCGGAAACGACTATCAGATTGCGGCAAGGAAAAACGGCATTATGGAAATAGACAGCCTGTTCAGCGAATATGCTCCGAAAACAAGGGCGCTTCTCGGTGAGGATTTTATAAAAGGTGCGAAGATAAACGGTAAGCTTTACGGAATCCAGGCGAATAAGGATAAATGCCATTATTATGCACTGTTTTACCGCAAGGATATAGCGGAAAAATATAATTTTGATTTTTCAAACGTAAAGACTTTGCGCGATATGTATCCGTTTTATGATGTAATAGTGAAAAACGAACCGGAAATGGTGGCATACGGAATGGCAGGCGGATTGCAGGCATGGGTATTTTCGGGATATGACGATATGGGCGGCAACGGACTCGCAGGATTCGTGCCGAGTCAGCCGGGCAAGGTCGTAAACCTCATGGCTACGGAGGAATTTAAGGACAGCTGCGCAATATCGAGAGAAATGTACCTCAGGGGCTATATCTACAAGGATTGTGCCATAGTGGATAATCTTGCGGACTTGAGAAAGCAGGGTAAGGTATTTTCTGTTATAGAAAGCGGAAAGCCGGGTAAGGTTGACGAAGTAAACGCATCAAGCGAATATCAGTTTGATGAGATAAAAATGTCAGATACGGTATCGAACGAAAACGACGCATTGGGTTCGCTGATGGCAATCTCGGCAAACTGCGAAAACCCGATACGTGTAATGAAATTTGTAGAGCTTTTCAATACGGATAAATATTTAAACAATCTTGTTAATTTCGGTATTGAGGGCGTGAACTACAAGAAGCTTTCGGAAAACCGTATTGCGCCGATAAAAAATTCGGGATATGATAACGTTTCGATGCAATGGATGTTCGGAAACATATTTGAAAATTATCTCATGGAAAATGAAGATGAAAACAAATATCAGATATTGGAGGAATTCAATAAATCCGGAAAGCCTTCGGAATACCTCGGATTTATTCCGGATTTCAGCAATGTAAGCGTAGAACAGGGAGCGTGCAAAAACGTTGTTTCGGAATATCATAAGATGATTACATACGGAGCTTCGGATTATAAGACAGAACTTCCGAAATATATCAAAAAACTGAAACAGGCAGGTATAGACAAAATCGTTGAAGAAGTTCAGAAACAGTACGACGATTGGAAGAAATAATCGGGAGGCTGAAAATATTGAAAAAAGTATGGGAATTTATAGATAAACGGGCATTTTATATAATGCTTCTGCCCGGTGTACTGCTGTTTTTCGTTTTTTCGTATATGCCGATAATAGGAATAATACTCGCATTCAAGGATTACGATTATTCTCTCGGTATGTTCCGAAGTCCGTGGGTAGGACTTAAAAACTTCGAGTTTTTCTTCCGCACCCCGGACGCATGGCTGATTACAAGGAATACGGTGCTTTACAATGCAGTGTTCATCGTGCTGTCGCTCGTTCTTGCCGTATCGCTTGCGATACTTATAAATGAGCTGAAAAATCCGATTATGAGCAAGGTATATCAGACGATAGCGCTGATGCCGCATTTTCTGTCGTATGTAATAGTCGCATATCTTGTGTATGCATTTTTAAGCCCGGAAAACGGCTGGATAAACAAGGCACTGATGCCGCTAATGCATAAGAAGCCGATAAGCTGGTATTCCGAACCGAAATACTGGCCGTTCATACTGACGTTTGTTAAAATGTGGAAAGGCATAGGCTACGGCAGCATTGTATATCTCGCTGCGATAACGGGAATCAGCACGGAATTTTATGAGGCGGCGAAGATAGACGGTGCAACGAAATGGCAGCAGATAGTACATATTACGCTGCCGGGACTGCGCTCGATAATGTCGATAATGCTCATAATGTCCATAGGCGGGCTGTTCAATGCGGATTTCGGACTTTTCTATCAGGTGCCTATGAACTCGGGAGCGCTTTTCCCGACAACGAACGTACTCGGAACATATGTATACCGTGCAATGGGAAATATAGGATTTTCGTCTGCGGCAGGTCTTTACATATCGGTTGTCGGATTTATACTGGTATGCACAGCCAATGCAATCGTAAAGAAAATAGACGAAGAAAACGCAATGTTTTAACGGAGGGGATATAATGCAAAAAACAATAAAGAAAAGCGGCATGAAGCATGATGAAGCCGTATTGAATACAGTGCTGCATATTCTCTTTGTGATTATGTCTGTAGTGTTTATATACCCGATATTGCTTACACTGGCAATATCATTTACGGACGAAGCGACGCTTGCAAATTACGGCTATTCGATTTGGCCGCAAAAATGGAGTCTGGACGGCTACAGATTTGCATTGAGCGGCAACGGAATAGTAAATGCGTATAAGGTCACGATAGCCGCAAGCGTATGCGGCACGCTGATCAGCGTGTTTATAATGCTGCTTTATGCATATCCGCTGTCGAGAAAGGATTTCAAACACAGAACGGGATTTACATTTTACGCATATTTTACAACGCTGTTTTCCGGCGGACTTGTGCCGTGGTATATGGTTTGTACAAAGATGCTGCACCTTAATAATACGTTTTGGGCGCTGTTTGTGCCGTCGCTTGTAGGGTCGTTCAATATACTGATTCTGCGAACGTTTATAAAAGGAACCATACCGTTTGAAATAATAGAATCGGCAAAGATAGACGGTTCGAGCGAGTTCGGAATATTTTTCAAAATGATTATTCCGCTGTCGAAAGCGGGAATTGCCACAATAGGGCTGTTTCAGCTTCTCGGATATTGGAACGACTATTATCTTCCGATGATGCTTATAACGAACAAAAACCTTTTTAACCTGCAATATTATCTGCAATCAATATTCCTGGATATGGAAGCGCTGACAAGCGGACAATACGGCAGTGCGGCTATGGCAAGTGCGGTGAATATTCCGAAAGAAACTACGAGATTTGCGATGTGCGTGCTTACAATGGGACCTATTCTTATAGTATATCCGTTTTTCCAGAAATACTTTGTTCAGGGTCTGACCGTAGGTGCGGTGAAAGGATAATAATATGAAAAAGATATTATGCTTTTTGATTGCGGCAGCAATGCTTTGTCTGCCGTCGTATGCAAAGGAATACAGCAATACGGTGAAGCTTACGGCGGAAACGGAGAAATCCGCTGCAGAGTCGCTTGTGTTTCGTGTTAATAACAACAGCTGCTTCATAAAAGGGAGGAGATGCGCCGTAGACGAATCGAACCCGAAGATTGCGCCGTTTGCCGAAAACGGAGCCGTGTATGTGCCTTTGGATATTTGTACGGAAACATTCGGCACAAAGCCCGAAACAGAAGTGAAAATAAAATATAAGACCGAATTTGCGGATGCGGAAGCCGTGGCGCAAAAGCTCGGAAAGAAATATTATACTGACGGCAAGCTTGCCGTAATATCGGAAAATGAAATAAGCGCAAAATCGGCGAAAGAGCTTAGCGATGCGCTTGAATATAAGTGGCAGAACGTGTGGCTCGGCATGGAGGGCTTCGTAACGGGAATGGTGACGCATCCGAAAGACCCGGATTTGATATATGCGAGGACGGACGTAGGCGGCGCTTACCGCTGGAATGCAAAGGGACAGCGCTGGATTCCCATGACGGACTGCATAAGTCACGAGGATATATGGCTCAACTGCGTTGCGGGAATAGCGGTAGACCCAAGCGATGTGAATACCGTGTATATAGCCTGCGGAGCTTATACCTATACTACGCCTTACGATGTGCTTAAATCTACCGATAAGGGGAAAACGTGGAAGAGAACGAATCTGAATAAAATGCAGCTCGGCGAGGGCGACCACAGATACAGCGGTGAGCCTATAGCCGTAGACCCGAATAATTCGAACAGAGTTTTCTGCGGAACATACCGTGACGGTCTTTGGTACAGCGAGGACGGAGCGGAAACATGGAAACGAGTTGAAAGCATACCGAACACGAGTCAGGTGGTTTCCGGCGGTGTGAGAATTGTATATTTTGATGAAAATTCCGAGGTTAAGGACGGAAAAACGTCCGTTGTATATGTCGGAGTATACGGTGAGGGCATATATAAAAGCACGGACGGAGGAATGTCGTTTTCCAAAATCCCGGACAGTCCCGAAATACCGCTCAGATTTACGATTTCGGAGGGCGAAGTCGTAGTATCTGCAACGCATAGGTCAGCTTCGAAAAAGGTGAAAACAGGTTTGTTTATCTACGACGGAAAAGCATGGAACAATATTTCGCCCCCGTGGAAAGACGAATATAAATCCGTCGGCGGATTTATGATAGACAGAGAAAATCCGAATTTCATAGTGGCGGCAGGTGCACCGTATACGGATAATCTCGGATATTTTATGCGCTCGTATGACAGGGGCAAAACATGGGAAAACATGGGATTCCCGAGAGGAGAAAACAATATCTGGACGAATCCGTCGTGTATAATTCAGGATGGCAGAAACCCGAGTAAGATAATACTTCCGAACGGTGCCGGAATACATATGGTAGAAGATGTTCATGCGGCAAACTTCTATTCAAAGTATATGGAAACCGGCGGTGAAGAACTGGTATGTGCCAAGGTCATGAGCATACCGGACAGAAGAGCGCCGCTTTATTCCGTAGCGTGCATGGACAGAGGATTTTCAAAGAGCAACAGAATAGACGTTCGTCCCGAAGCTCAGGACAGCGAAGCATGGATGGAAACTCATGCTATGGATTTTTGCGAAGAAAATCCGAAGTTCGTCGTAAGAGTCGGAAATTATAACGGCGGTGTTGCCGCATATTCCGAGGATTACGGAAATACATATCATGCGATGAATTGGGATAAAAAATTCGGCTGTGTAAATGTTGCGCTGTCGCCGACCGTAAAGGAAAACGGCTACCCGGTTATGCTGATGTCGGCAGGCGACGGCAAAAAAGGTACACTGTGGCGTTCGTGGGATTTCGGCAAAACATGGGAACAGCTTGACGCAGATTTTTTGCAGCAGAAAAGCCCCGGGCAGGAACGTATAATACTTCTGTCGGACAGAGTTGACGGGAAGACATTTTATTACTGTGATGACGGAAGCTTCTATGTTTCGACGGACTGCGGAACGACATGGACCAAAAAGCAGCAATTTAAATATCCGTCGAGATGGGGAGAAAACAACCGCTATTACGCAACAATTCCGGGTATTGAGGGCGGAGTATGGATAAAAACCATAGACGGCATATATGAAACGTATGACAAGGGAAGCTCGTGGTCTTTAATATCAAGCGTAAAAAATCCGGTGGGCTTCGGATTTGGCAAGGGCAAAAGCTCGTCGAATATACCGGCAGCTTATGTTGTAGGCGAAATTGACGGAATATACGGAATTTATATTTCCGATGATTTGGGCAAAAACTGGCGCAGAATCGACGGCGGATTCAATCTTCCGTGTTCGATATTGCAAATAACCGGCGACCGTAACGTATACGGCAGACTGTTTATCGCAACAGCAGGCAGGGGAGTGTTCGTCGGTCAGAGCGATGAGATAGACGATATGCCGCCGCTGATAACGCTTGAAAATGAAAGCTGTACGGATGAAAAGGGGCTTTCGTATGCATTGGAAAACAAGAAATTCACCGTAAAGGGAAGCGTTGACGAACCGGCGGAGGTAAGAATAAATTCCAATAAGGTTGAAGTATCTGCGGACGGCGAATTTGAATATACGCTTGATTTGAATTACGGCGATAATACAATATATGTGGAAGCTGCGGATATGCACGGAAACAAGTCCGAAACAGTATATCTGAAAGAGCGTTATCTGCCGGATTATGTCCCCGTGGAATACACGGTCGGGGAGGATATTCTTACACGTGAAAAAACGGTTAAGATAACGGGAAAAACACTTCCGGAAGCCGTGGTTTATTGCGGCGGAAGCGTATTCAAAGCGGACAGCAAAGGAAATTTTGAAGCTGTGTATAATACGGAACAGGAAAAATCAGCTGTTGCTGTGTATGCGGAAAGCAAGAGCGGAAGCGTTTCCGAAACAAAAGTGTTTAATGTGACATACGATTCGCATATTCCGATAATCGAAATGGAAGAAGCGCCGAAAAGCGTAGAAGGCGGATTCGCTATATTGAAAGGAAAATTAAACGAACCAGGTGAAGTAAGAGCAAACGGCAAAAATATAATTGTTCGCAATGACCTTTCGTTTTATGTATTTTGTATGCTTGAAAAGGGAGATAATACAATAAAAATTCAGGCGAGAGATACAGCGAAGAATGTTGCGAAGCCGGTAACGCTGAATATAAAATCCGAGGGTGCGGCAAGCGACAAATCGCAGATAACTGCGGAATATAAGTCGGATAAATTCGATTTCGACGGAGATGTCGGCGAGTGGAATCTGAATTATACGCTCGAAAAACTGCTCGCTGATTCACCAAACAATCTTGTGAACTTCGGACTTATGTGGGACGAAGAAAATCTCTATATCGGCGTTAAGGTGCTTGATGACGTGATATTTACGGAAAGCGGCACATCATTCTATGAAGATTGTATCGAGATATATATTGACGGCGATAACAACAAGGGCAAGAGATATGACGAGCATGACGCACAGCTTATTTTCGTGCCGGGCGAAAACTATGACGACGCAAGACGGAAATATAAGATACTCAACAACGGCTATAGCATGGAAATCGTATTGCCGTGGAAAGATTTCAGGGTGTCGCCGAAAGCGGGCGATTCCGTGGGATTCGATATAGATTGCGGCGACAATGATAATCTGTATACGGATAAACGCCGTACCGGTGTTATAGGCTTTAACGGAACAATGAACAACTGGGCAAGTACGGAGGATTATTCTACTGTTACGCTTGTCGGACCTGAGGATAAGCTTGAATAAAAGTGCCGATACAGGCACTCCGGACAATTTTCTTTCAAACTTGGTTTTGTGCCTTAGGCATGGAAAGGAACGGTCATAATAATGAAAAAAATATATTTGTTTTTAATTGTATTTTTGTTGGCAGGTACGTTCACTGCGGCGGCAGAAGCTCTGAATGTAACGAGTAAGGACGGCGCAGCCGTCCTTACCTGGGACGCCGTGGACGGTGCGGAAAGCTATTATATTCTGAAAGATTACGGGTATCTGGACAACGTAGACGGAGATACGCTGCAATATACGGATACGGATGTCGAGATAGGGCACGGCTATTCGTATATAGTTGCGGCGCAGGACGAAAACGGCGATGACATATGGATGAGTGACGAAGCCTCGGTACTTATAGAGGAAGCCAACAAAATGGAATATGTTTCGGTATACAAAAACGGCGGAGATACCGATGCGTTTGTTCCGTATGAATTGCCGCATTACGGTCTGGCGAAATATGTTACGGACAAAACGATAATGGGCGGAAAATCAATGCGCTGGGCAATACGGCGCAGCGAGATAACAAATGAACTGAAGCTGGAAATGAAAAACATTACATACGATATTTCGGAGCTTACCGAAACGGGATACGCACAGTTTTATATATATCCCGAAACATCAATGCAGGTGCTTCCGGACATAGGATTTTTTATGTACGGAGCGAGCAAGGATTCAAACGTAATAAATGTTAGCTCGCAGATACAGCCGAACCGCTGGAACACCGTAAAGGTGCCGATAGCGGATATGCTCCGAAACAGAAACACAGACCCGAAAGCCATAAATCAGATTTGGCTTCGTGCTTTCGGCGAATATACATCGGCAACGAATTTTTATATTCAGGGGCTCGGATTTTATGATGAAATCCGTCCGCCGAAAGCGGAACTCGGCGGCTGCGGCATAGACGGAGAGGGAAACAGCTATGCGGAACTTGTATTTAGCAAATCGCTTGATGTATCGACCGTAACGCCGGGGGCGTTCACAGCGGACGGACTTACCGTAACGGACGTTAAATACGAGGATAAAAAGGTTACGGTATATTTTGCGGAAACGCTTGTGCCGTCGAAAACGTATAGGATAAATATATCCGGAAGTGTGGCGGATAACGATGGTAAGTATGTCGATACGGCGAGTGTTTTGTTTACGGCTCCGAAAGTTTTTGATAATGTTTATGTGCATACAGTAGGGTTTAATATGACGAAACCGGCGAACGGAGAATTGGTATGCAATGCGGAAGCTGCGGCGATATATTCCGAAAACGGCGAACCGCAGGATATAACGATGATTGTGGTTGTGAAAAAAGGCGATAAAATAATGAAACTGGGTCATGAAACAAAGGCAGCGGTCGAAACGAAAAGGACGGAAAGCTTTTCTGTGTCGCTGAATCTTGAAAATATACCGGACAGCTGTACGGCAGAGGTGTATTTCACAGATACTGCGGAAAACGGGAAACCGCTCTGCGAGGTAAAGACGTATTTTGAATAATATGTGCAACACGGCTTGTTAAAGCTGAAGTTATAAAATTTTAAAGGAGGATTTTTCAATGAAAAAAATCGGAAGAATTTTTTTACTCATGGCACTAATGCTCAGCACGGCGTTGGGCGGAGTTTCGGCGCAAGAGGCGTCAATCGCTCTGACGGCAGCGGCAGGGGAAAACGGAATCATACTTGCGTGGGACGCAGCAGCAAATGCAGACAGCTATAAGATTTTCAAAGACGGCACGGAGCTTGCACAAACTGCGGAAACAGGCTATACCGACGAAAAGGTAGAACCGGAAACGGCTTACAGCTATAAGATTGAAGCCTTGTCAGCTAACGAAGCAGTCGGCGAAAGTAATGAAGCGTGGGCGTTTTTCGATGATGCTTCAAAGGTAGAGGCAGTAAGCGTATATAAAAACCAGGCAAGAAATGATAATGTAGTATATATTGAACATCAGAAATGGGGTTCAATCGGCTATTCAGATGAAAACACAATAATAGGCGGAACTGCGGCAAAATGGTCTATGAGAACCGACGGAGAAAATAATCAGATATACTTTAAAACACAGCAGCTGAATGAAGAGGGCAACGTGGTTTACAGACCGTATGATATAAGCGGAATTAAAGAAACGGGATATTTGAGTATGCTCATATATCCGAAAACAGAGCTTGCGGATTTCGTCAATGATATAAAAGTTGTATTATACAGCGGACCGCAAAATTTGACGGCAAAGCAGTCAAATATAATAAGTATAAAAAATCAACTGCAAATGAACAAATGGAATGTTGTAAAGGTGCCGTTGGCAACCTTCGCAAACGGTCAGATCGAATTTGCGAATACATCGAGAATATTGATTCAGTCGTATGGTGCATATGAAGCAAACAGCATGACATATTATATCCAAAACGTAAGATTTTGTGATGAAGCAGGAATAAGCATAAGCTCTGCGGCATATGAAAACGGCAGCGTAAATATTAATCTCGAAACGAAAAATATTACGGCTTCAAAATATGTAATTAAATGCAACGGCGAAGTTTTGGCGGAAACAGCTGAAAAGAGCTACAGCTATACTCCCTCGGAAAAAGGACAGATATTAGAGTATACCGTTGAAGCAACGGACGATAACAGCGGCGTTACATATACAAGTACTGCAAAATCGGTATATGTTGAAGACCCCTCAACGATTACTGTAGCGAGCATTTATAAGGATTCCAAACCCGACACGCTCACGATATTAACTTTATCAAATTGGGGCAATCCGACATATACGGACGAGAACACTGTTATAGGCGGAAAAGCGATAAAATGGAGCATGAGAGCAGAAGCAGGAAACCAGCTTAAAATGGAAATGAATCCTACGATTGATGCTTCCGCAGCGGAAGAAAGCGGATATTTGAGTATGCTTGTATATCCGAAAACGGAGCTTGAAACACTTCCGGGAAATATCAGTGTATTTTATTACGGCAACGGCAAAGATACAAACGTTGTAAGTATATCAGACCAGCTTACGATGAATAAATGGAATCTTGTAAAAGTTCCTGTTGCAACACTTATAAACGACCGTGGTACGACGCTCGACAGCAGCAAGATTAATCAGGTATGGATAAGAGCAGCAGGCGAATACGAGGCAAATGCACTCATTCTCTACGTACAGAATATAGAATTTTGCACGGAAAGCAATGTGGAAATAACAAAAGCAACATATGCAAACGGCAAAGTAACTCTTAACTGGCAGTCGAATATCACGCCGGCAAGCTACGTTGTAAAATGCGACGGTGAGGTTATAGGAACTTATAAGGGTACAGCAAAATTTGCGCTTATTACACCGAAAAAATACGGTACGGTTGCGGTTTATACGGTAGAGGCGCTTGACGCAGACGGAGAAGTAATCGCCGAAAGTGCGGAACGTATGCTCTTTATAGAAAATAAAAATGATATAAGTGCAAATAAAGTGACGATATTCGGAAATTCCAAAGCAAGCGATGTTACGATAAGCGTATTGCCGAATTACGGCGGATATAAGGCATATACGGGAACATCACCGCTCGGCGGCGAAGCTATGACGATGAGCGTTTTCAGCAAAGCAACGATTGATAAAAGAGGATGGGGCGGCGTAAACGGACTGAAGATAGAAACAACGGGAAAAGACGTAAGCAATAACAAAATAGGCGGATACCTGCGTATGCTCGTATATCCGGAAACAAAGCTTGAAGCATTTCCGGGAAAAATAAATACGGCAATATATTCCAAGACAGACGGTAAGGTTGAACAGTCAAATGTTATATACATTGACGGTATGCTTGAAATGAATAAATGGAACACGGTTACGATTCCTATGGCAAGCCTTTTGAACGGCAGCAACGTAGACATCTCAAATATTACTCAGATTGCTGTTAATGCAATGGGCGATTACGAAAATGACGGAGATTGCATATTCTATATCCAGGGTATTGAGTTTGGCATAACGGAAGATGTTCATGCGAATGAAATTACGGCGGAGAAAAACGGCAATACGGTAACATTCTCGGCAGAGGTAAACAACCTTACGGGTTCTGCGGCATCTCCGGCGATAATAGCGGCGGCTTACACGGCAGACGGCAAATTGGAAAGTGTAGAAATATTTAATAAAGATTCTGTAGAATCGAAAAATACCGGTGTTGTGAGCGGAACGTTTGAACTTCCGGAAAATACAACGTATAAAGCAATGCTGGTAAATGATACGGCAGCTATGAAGCCTATTACAAAAGTATTGGCAGAAGCAGCGGAGTAACGGAATAAAGGGCGCTGCACCCGTGCGGCGTCCTTTATTGAAATAACAACGGAGGTAATTATGAAAAAAGTAAAATTTTGTGCCTTTATACTGATTGCGGCAATGCTTATGTCGATGCAGGTATTTGCTGCGGAATTTGGACTTAAGGCAGAGATGAAAGACGGAAACGTAACGCTTTCGTGGAACGGAAGCGAATCGGAAATATATTATATATTGCGTGACGGAAATTATATTACCGAAGTTGTCGGCGGTGAATATACGGATAATGATACGGAGATAAACACGGCGTATGAATACAGCGTTATGTCGTCGGAAAGCGGAGACGTTGAAAGTATAACGGTTGCTTTAAGGGACGATTATTATTCCGAAAAAATGATACTTTTTACGAGCGAGGTTCAAAGCGGTTTTAAGGCAATAGATACGGAAAATTATTCCGAATCGGGTGTTTCGGACACCTATAAGCTGTTCGGAAAAGTGAGCTTGCGCTGGAGATTTAAAGGAAAACAGGCAGGAAAAAGAAAAGAAATGTACATATCGGACGGAGCGGACAAGAAAAGCTTTGATGTGCGCTCTATTAAGGATTACGGCGTTTTCGGATTTTGGATATATACGGACGCCGCCAATTATAAAGATGATTTGAAAGTATTTCTGATAGACGAATATGGGAATATGACTAAATATTGTACGGTATCGGCAAAGGCAAACCGGTGGAAATTTATATCGATTGATTTTGCCGAGCTTGAAAACGGAAATTTTAATTTCGGAAAAATTGTGTCGGCAAACCTCATTAAAACAAATGCGGAAACCGAAAAATTTGACATATATATTCAGAATATAGGATTTTACGGTGTAAATGACGGCATACTTGCGTTCAGTGCGGAAAAAATATCGGAAAATTCGGTAAAGCTGGAATTTACAAAGGAAATAAACGGCGATACGTTAGCTGCGGACGCATTTGAATGTGACAACGGACTTGAAATTTCGGACTGCACGGCAAACGAAGATTTAAAAGGCTGCGTATTAACGTTTGATAAGCCTGTGATAAACGGCGAAATATATAAAATAACGGCAAATTCAAAGCTTGAGGGAAAGAACGGCGAAAAGGTCGGCAGCAAATTGAATTTTGCCACATTCGGAGAGAAGTATTATAACGGAAAGATAACGTTTTCGGAAGAAACAACTGCGTTTGCGGCAGGCGCAGCCGTGTTTTACAACGGAAATACCTCGGCGATTGTCAGGGGTTTGCGCATGAACAACTGCGAAACGTCGTATATATCCGATGGCAAAGCATATGTACCGAAAAAGCTTGTAAATATGGCATTCGGGCTTGATTATGAAGAAAACGGCTGCATTTCTGCGGATACCGTATGCTCGGACGGCGGTTTGCAGCTTTATATAAGAGGAAACCTTATTGTAATCGCAAAGGAAAAACCGAGCGGCAATGCCGCCGATGAGCTGCAAAAGGCGCTTTCCTACGAATGGGGAAACGTTCATCTGGGTACGGAGGGATTCGTTACAGGCATAATTTCGCACCCGAAAGATTCGGAGCTTATGTATGCGAGGACGGACGTCGGCGGAGCGTATCGCTATGATAAAAATGCGAAGAAATGGATTCCTATGCTTGACTTGATTCCGCACGGCGATACATGGCTTATGGGAGTAAGCGGCATGGCGGCAGACCCGAACGATACCGATACCGTATATGCCGCCTGCGGTATGTACGACTACGTTTATCCGCACGATATACTCAAAAGCACGGACGGTGGAAATACGTGGAAAAGACTTTATTTCAACAAATATACACTGTCTGAGGGCGACCACAGATACAGCGGCGAAAATATAGCGGTTGATCCGAAAAATTCCGATACGGTGTATATAGGAACGTATAAAGACGGACTGTGGAAAAGTACGGATGGCGGAACAAGCTGGAAAAATATACCGGATATTCCGAAAGGCGAAACAACGCCGGGCGGCGGTGTGAGAATACTGTATTTCGATGAAAGCGGCACGCTTTATGCCGCTGTGTGCGGCGGCGGTGTTTACAAAAGCACGGACGGCGAAAGCTTTGTAAAGCTTGACGGAAGTCCGAAAGTTCCGATACGTATAACGAGCGATAACGGAGTGCTGTATGTTTCGGCGTCGAGCAGAAGAACGGCGAATACGGGCGGCTTGTATAAGTATGACGGCAGCACATGGACGGATATTTCACCGGAATTTTTAAGAAATAAAACGGAACATTCCGTTGGCGCATTTGTTGTAAACGGCAGCTTTATTTTTGCGGCGGGAGCGCCGTACACGGATAATCTCGGTTATTTCGTGCGTTCGTATGACAGCGGACAGACATGGGAAAACTGCGGATTTGCAAGAGGGGAAAACAATATATGGAGCAATCCGTCGTCGATGATATGGGCGAATGATGAGAAAACGGACGTTATACTTGCAACCGGTGCAGGCATGCATAAAATGGAAAATGTTGCCTCCGGAACGCTTTATCCGAAATATTTCGAGGACGGAGCGGAGGAGCTTGTCTGCTTTGATATAATGTCCGTTCCCTCGGAGGAATCGCCGATGTATCAGGTCGGCTGTATGGACAAAGGATATGTCAAAGGATATAATCTGACGGAACGCGGAACATCGCACGAAAACTGGGCGCTGGAGGCTTGCAGCCTCGATTTTTGCGAGGAAGAGCCGAAGTATGAGGTTCAGGCAGGACACGACGAGAACAGTAACGGTGTTGCCATGTATTCGGAGGATTTCGGAAAAACGTGGACAAAAAAAGCATGGAACGGCGGAATAATTCATGATTTTGCGGTTTCGGCAAAGGTTGGAGAAAACGGCTATCCCGTGATTCTTGCGGCTGCCGCAACAGGGATTTTGAAAAGCACCGATTTCGGCGAAACGTGGGAAACGGTAAACACCGATATTGTTTCCGATACGTCAAAAAACATGGGTAAGGAATATTTGAAATCGGATAGGGTAAATGCCGATGTGTTCTACTATTCGGAAAGCGGCAAGCTGTATGTAACAAAAGACAGCGGAGCAACATGGGAGTATCTGCGCAGCTTTAACGTGCCTTCGGATATGGCGGCGAACAAGGATAATGCAATGGTAAGAAATTATTTTGCGACAATTCCTTATGTAGAAGGCGGAATATGGTTTAATACGCTTGACGGCATATATACCTCGGACGATTTCGGTGAAACATGGAAGCTTGCGCAAGGCATTGAAAATACAAAGACATTCGGATTCGGCAAAGGGAAATCAGCACTTCCGGCAGCATATGCGGTAGGAGAGGTGAACTCGGTTTACGGCATATATATCTCGGACGATTTGGGAGAAAGCTGGCAGCGCATTGACGGCGGATTCAATATTCCCTGCACAATGTATCAGATGACGGGCGACCGCAGACAATACGGCAGAGTGTTTATTGCGACGGGCGGCAGGGGAGTATTCTGCGGAAGCATACTTCCGGAAAGCATCGGAGAAACAGAGCTTACGGCGGAAAACGATGTATTAAGCTGGGACGCCGTGGACGGTGCGGAAAAGTACGCAATATTGCGAAACGGAGAAAAAATTGCGGAAACAGCAAGCTGCACATATACGGATATGTCGGCGGATAAAGATAATGTATATGAATATGAAGTGTCTGCAATGTCCGGAGGAACGGTAGTCGCACGCAGCAATACGGTATGGATATATTATGACGATTCCTCAAAGTATGAATCCGTCAGCATATACAAGAATCAGACAAGAAATATAAATAATCTCTATATTGAAAATCAGGTATGGGGAGAACCGCAGTATTCCGCAGAACATACGATTATAGGCGGAACAGCCGTAAAATGGAATATGCGTGCAGGCGACGGCAATCGGATATATTTTAAGACGCAGCGGCTGAATACGGAGGGTAATAGGGAATTAAGGCCGTATGATATAAGCGGAATCAAGGAAACCGGGTATTTGAGTATGCTTGTATATCCGAAAAGCGAGCTTTCGGATTTTGCCGGTGCGATAAATCTCGCATTATACAGCGGACCGGAAAACAGCTCGGCGAAACAGTCGAGAATAATAAGTATAAAAGACCAACTGAAAATGAATAAATGGAATCTTGTAAAAGTGCCTGTGGCAGATTTCAAAAATGATGATATTGACTTGACGGCTGTGTCAAGAATACTTTTTCAGTCGCTCGGAGCATATGCTGCGGATAGCGTTACTTATTATATCCAGAATGTGAGATTTTGCGACGAAACGGATATAAATATAACCTCTGCGGAATATGACGGCAGAAATATAACGATAAGCTGGTCAACAAAAAATATATTCGGCGGAAAATATACGGTCGAATGTAACGGCACAAAGGCTGCGGAAACGGACGGAACAAGCTGCACATTTGCGCAGGAGGCAAAAGGAAAAATATACGAATATACCGTAAGCGCAGCGGACTCTTCGGGAAACGTTATTAAGAAAAGTACTATATGCAGCAGATTTTTTGAAGATGAAAACAAGGTAAGCAAAATAACACTGCTGGGAAATTCCAAACCGTCGGAAAGTGACGTTACGGTGTCCGTACTTCCGAATTGGGGGTCGTACAACGGAAACGGCGAATATGCGATATTGGGCGGAAAATCCGCTTTAATAAGCGTAAAGAGCCGAAAGACAATTAGTGCGGCACCCTCATACTGGACGAAAGACAACGGGCTTAAACTTGAATTTAAAGAAAATAAGGATATAAGTGAATTCACGGAGAACGGTTATCTTCGTATGCTTGTATATACAAAGACGGATATTGAGAAATTTCCGGGAGAAATTAAAGTTGTTTTGTATTCGGGTACGGGTTCCGAAAGCAAGGAATCAAATGCAAAGGTGGTAACGGACAAAATTGCAATGAATAAATGGAGTGCTGTGGAAATCCCCGTTGCGGATATGATAAAAGCAGGGCTTGACATTTCAAAAATATCGCAGCTGCAATTCATAGCGACCGGCGACTACGAAAATGACGGCGAATGTGAATTTTATATTCAGGGGATAGAGTTTCACCGTGAAAAGGGACTTTTCACAGACGGAATAAACTGTGAAATAACAGGGAATACGGCAAAAATTTCGGCAAAGATATATAACTTTACGGATTTTGATGTATCGCCGATAATAATTGCGGCTGCATATAACGAGGACGGCAGTCTTGCGAAGGTTGAAAAATTCGGCGGTGCTGCTGTTGCAAAGGGAAAAACCGATACACTGAATGTAACGTTTACGGCGCCGGAAGGCAAAAATATTAAAGCAATGCTGATTGAATCCATAGATAATATGCGTCCGATTTCGCAGCGATAAATTAGCATATTTGTGCGGTTGTTTTGTACTATTGTGCCGTGTTTTGAAATGCAGCTTGACAAAGATAGCAGTTTATGTTATATTCAAACTAAATATTTTAAGTGCGGGAGGCAGTTATGAATTTTACGGGTGATATTAAAGAATTACAAGAGGGTATAAACCTTATTTTGAATGAGGAAAATCTGAATGCGGACGTTGAAGTTCAAAAAGGGGATTGTCTTAAAATATCGGAAAAGGACGGAAAATATAAAATTGGGTTTTCCGCCAAATCCGAGTTTTTCAGAGGGCTTACTATTTTGGCGGATAAAATCAAAAAAGGCGAAAAAGATTTTGAGGTTGTTCAGAAAAAACAGTTTAACAGCTGCGGAATAATGATAGACGTTTCAAGGCGTGCGGTGCTGAAACCGGAAACAGTTAAGATAATTATACGCTATATGGCGAAAATGGGTCTTAACATGATGATGCTTTATACGGAAGATACATTCAAAATGGACAAATATCCGTATTTCGGATATTTGAGAGGAGCATACACAAAGGACGAAATCAAAGAGCTTGTGGCGTACGGCGAAAAATTCGGCATTGAACTTGTACCGTGTATTCAGACGCTGGCGCATCTTGCGACTACTCTTCGCTGGGGATATGCGGACGGCATGAAAGATACAGGGGATATTCTCCTGATTGATGAGGAAAGAACATACGAATTTATCGAAGAAATGATAAAAACTTCGAGAGAATGTTACAAGACGGATAAAATACATATCGGCATGGACGAAGCGGGCGACGTGGGTTTCGGTGAATATTTCCGCCGTCACGGATATGTGAACAGATTTGAGCTTTTGTCAAGGCATTTAAAGCGTGTTATGGAGATTGCGGATAAATACGGATTTAAACCTATGATGTGGAGCGATATGTTCTTCCGTCTGGCGTCGAAAAACGGTTCGTATTATGATACGTCCGCAAAAATGCCGGAGAATATATCGGAGCTTGTTCCCGAAAATATTTCCATGGTATACTGGGACTATTACAACACAGATGAGAAAGTATACGATTTCATGATAAAAACTCATCAGGAAATGAAACGAAACGTTGTTTTTGCCGGCGGCATATGGACGTGGATAGGTCTTTCACCGCAGTATGACAAGACATTTATAACGACCAAGCTCGGACTTTCTTCATGCAGAAAAAACGGTATAAAAGATGTATTTGCGACAATGTGGGGCGACGACGGTGCGGAATGCAGCATATTTGCGGCACTTCTCGGACTTCAGCTGTACGGTGAATACAACTATTTCGATGAGGTGAGTGACGAACATCTCGCAGAAATGTTTAAAATCTGTACCGGTTATGATATGGATGCTTTTTCGGTATTTAATATAGACGATTTCGGCGAGCTTTGCAAAGACCATGATGCCGCCGTTTCAAAGCAAGTGTTCTACAGCGATGTGCTTCTCGGACTGTTTGATAAAAACCTGGCAAAGCTTGATTTGAAGAAGCACTATAAAGAAATTGCGGATAAGTTTGATACAATAAAAAAGCAGCCGGGACTTGAATATTTGTTTGATTATCAGAAACAGCTTGTTTCAATATTGTACAAAAAATGCACAATGGGTATTGACGTAACGGAAGCATACCGCAAGGGCGACAAAGTAAAGCTCGGTGAGCTGGCAAAGGAAATCCGTGAGATTGCGAACGATACGGAGATTATGCGCAAAATGCAATACGAAATATGGAATCGCAATAATAAAGCATTCGGATTTGAATTTTTCGATTCAAAATTCGGCGGAAGAATTGCACGGCTTTTGTCGGCGGCACAGCGTATTGAAGATTATATTGAGGGAAAAATCGATAAGATAGAGGAGCTTGATGAGGAAAAACTTTATTACAGCGGAAACGAAAATCCGTTTATACATCAGTATTGTGCGGGAATGATACAAATGACGTAAGAGCGGGCTATAGCAAAATGCACAGACCGCATAAAGCAAGAAAATGCCGATATACCGGTATAAGTGAGAACACCCAAATGCACAAAATGAATTAAAACAGATGTTGAAATTCGTTCGAGAACGAATTTCTAAAATAAATATTGCTTTATGCTATGAACAAACTTCGCCTCTCGACGTATACACATACGCCTTCGGGTTCAGTTTGTCCATTCTGCACTATTTTTCTAAAGCCCATCAAGAGGGTGTAGCAAAACGATTTCGTTTTTCTACACCCTCTTGAGCTATTCAAAGTATCAATCTCATAATCAAGGTAAATAAGAAACAGGCGGCAATCCCGGCGATTGTGGGAATTAAAAATGCAATCACGGTCCATTTCAGGCTTCCGGTTTCTTTTTTTACGGTAATGAGCGTTGTTGAACACGGCCAGTGCATTATGGTGAAAAGCATAACGTTTATTGCCGTTACGAAAGTCCAGCCGTTTGATACAAGCAGGTTTTTCAGCTCCGCTATGCTTAAGGTGTCGCTCAGGCTTCCGGCGGCGGTGTATGCCATAATGATTATCGGCAGAACGATTTCGTTTGCCGGTATTCCGAGAATGAAAGCCAGCAATATAACACCGTCAAGTCCTATGAACCGCCCGAACGGGTCCAAAAAGCGGCTGCAATGTATCAGCAGACTTGTATCGCCTATGCTGATATTGGTAAGCAGCCAGATTATAAGACCGGCGGGAGCGGCGATTGTTACAGCTCTGCCGAGTACAAAAAGCGTTCGGTCGAATACGGAACGGATAATTATTTTAATTATATCCGGACGTCTGTACGGCGGCAATTCGAGTGTAAAAGATGACGGTTCGCCTTTTAAGAGCGTGCCGGAAAGCAGCCTTGAAGCCGCAAAGGTTGCCAAGATGCCTATAAGTATGAAAAATGTCAGGATAAGCGCACCGAGTATGCCTTGATACGGCGATGCGGCACCGAATATTATAAATGCGGATATAAGCGTAATTATCATGGGAAATCTGCCGTTGCACGGCACGAAAGCGTTCGTGAGTACGGCTATGAGCCTTTCGCGGGGAGAATCTATAATTCGGCAGCCGATAACTCCGGCGGCATTGCAGCCGAAGCCCATGCACATGGTGAGAGCCTGTTTTCCGCAGGCGTGGCATTTTTTAAAGGATTTATCCATGTTAAAGGCAATTCGCGGCAGCAATCCCAAATCCTCCAGCAGCGTAAACAGCGGAAAAAATATCGCCATGGGCGGCAGCATTACGGAAACAACCCAGGTTAATACTCTGTATACTCCGAATACAAGCGCATTGCAGATTGCGGGCGGAATTTTCAGCAGCAACAGCGCAGTTAAAATATGCGGTTCGGCAGATGTAAACAGAGCGGATAAAAATTCCGACGGCACGTTTGCACCGCTTATCGTAATCCAGAAAACAACGCAGAGCATAAGCAGCATAATCGGTATTCCGGTAGCTTTGCCGGTGAGAATTTTATCAATCCGTCTGTCGGCACTGCCGTACTCGCTCCTGTCTGTGCGAACGGCTTTTTTCGATATGCTTTCGGCGGTGCGGAGTATATGCAAAATAAGTGCGTCGTTAAAATTTTCGTGATTATATCCGGAAGATTTAAGAATGGATTCGCATTTTTTCAGCGGTTCTGCAAGCATGGCGCAAATGTCCGTGCCGAGATATTTGTTAATGCTTTTTATAAATGTCGGGTCGTTTTCGAGCAGCCGCAGAGCAAGCCAGCGGTTTTTAAAATGAAGCTTCGGGAAGCAATCTTTCAGTGAATCGACAAGCACGGATATTGCTTTTTCAATTTCATCGGGATATGTCACGGTCAGCGTATCAAAGGATTTTTTTTCAAAAAGTACGGAGGTTTCGGAAATTAATTCTTCGAGTCCGTTTTCCCTTTTTGCATTTGTGCCGATTACCGGTACTCCGAGAAGTTCCGAAAGCTTATTTAAATCAACGGAAATGCCTCTTTTCTCCGCTTCGTCCATCAGGTTTACGCATACAACTATTTTGTTTGTAATTTCAAGTGTTTGCAGAACAAGGTTCAGGTTTCGCTCCAGGCAGGTTGCGTCGCAGACTACGATAACGGCGTCGGGATTGCCGAAGCATATGAAATCTCTCGCAACTTCTTCCTCTCCGGAATGTGCCATGAGCGAATATGTTCCCGGAATGTCAACGAGAATGTAGTTTCTGCCGTTTCTCGAGCACGTACCGCAGGCATTCCCGACAGTTTTACCGGGCCAGTTGCCCGTATGCTGCTTCAATCCGGTAAGAGCATTGAACACCGTGCTTTTTCCGACATTCGGATTTCCGGCAAGCGCAATTATTTTATCCGATGTATGTTTTTTTTCTATTGAAAATCCCATGTCTACGGCATTAATTCCCGTAGAAGCAGACGTAAGACCCATTGCCGACCCTCCTAATTATATTTGACAGATACGCTTATATTGCAGCAATCCTCGTTACGTATTGCTACAACAGCGCCTTTTATCTGATAGGCGGACGGGTCGCCGCCGGGACTTGTCAGGACGCATTCCACGTCCGTCCCCTCGATTAGACCCATATCCTGCAAACGCCGGCGCATTGAGCCTTGCGTGCCCATTATGCCGACTGTTCCGCACTGACCGATTTTCAAATCTGACATCGCACATATATTATTCATAGAAATATCACTCCAATAAAAACGATTTATTCCTAATGTTATAATATGTAAAAAAATGTATTGTGTGACTCAGACAAAAAAAGGAGAGTGTACGACAAGGAGAAACACTTTGTCGCACACTTTTTAAGGTATGCATTATGAATTATTTAATGACTGCTGAACAATTACAAAATGCACTCATATACTAATTTTTTCGGCATTTTGTAATTGTTCAAGTGCAAGGATTTTGTGCTTTTTTGCCAAAAGTCTTGCACTTTCAAGTCAGCTGTCGTCCCCCGACAGCTGACTTGAAACAGTAATTAAATCAATGTCGTGAACCTAAAAACGACATTCTTATGCTGTTTTTAGGTGTGAAACCGAAGGTTTCACACAAATGGTTTCGCAAAACCATTTGTTCAGTAGACATTATTTATGTATGAATGGTATATCTGCTGCGGTGTGATAAGTTTTACAATCTCGCCTTTGTCGTTTTTCAATGCACCGACAGAGTTTGCCGGCAGGCGGTTTGCGGTTTTCAGCATATCTTCGGAATCGTTCAGAACGAAAAATCCCGCCTTGTATATTTTGCGATTTTCATATGCGCTTATTTCAATTACGGGATTATATATGTAGCTGCTGCCGGACAGAAATACAACAGCACCAATGTATAAAAGGCTGAAATTGAATTTTGTGGCAATCAGAATACATACTCCGCAAAGCATCAGCATACCGCCCATGATTTTGCATAAAATATCAAGAGTAAAACGGGATTTCTTTCTGTCGGTAACGAGCAGAAGCAGGCTGTAGAAAAACTGACCGCCGTCAAGCGGAAACACGGGCAAAAAATTGATTGCTGCGGTTGATATGTTCATAAGGAAAAATTCGGCATTTCTGAAATGATAGCCGATAAGTGCCAGGAATATATTCGCCAGAGGTCCGGCAGCCGAAATAAACAAAATTTCGTTTGACGTAACCTTTCCCCGAAGATTGTTCATTTCTATTCCGAAGCCTTTCAGCACAAAATATTTCGGCTTGTATCCGCATATCGCTGCCGCCGCAAAATGTGCAAGCTCATGCACGCCTGCCGAAAATAAAATATAATACAGACTTATATTTGAAAACATAATACAGCAGGCGGCGGTTATCAATATCGTGTAATCGAGAAAAATGTTTTTATAAATTTTAAGAATTTTAATTCCCCCACAAAATGTAATCCGACAACATTATTTGCCGATTGTGCCGCTTGCCGGAATCACGGTTTCGGTGAACTTCGAAAGAGTATCTTTCAAATCGGTAGTATAATTAATAAATCGGTTTGCGGCGGTCTGCACCGTGGTGCCGCCTATCGGAACATCTTTGAAAAACATAAATCCGCATATCAGCGTTGCGCATATAAGTATCTGAATTAAGAGCCTGCCGCCGTTTTCGGGTTCGGGCGGTTCGCTGCTGCGGCGTCTGCTTTGCCGTTCGGTCATACTAATCATCTCCATAAATATAGTACTATATTTTATGCTTTTGAAAGTGTGAATATGTAAAAAAGCAATATTTGCAATATATAAGACAATATAAACAATTAACAAACGGTGCGGTTTATAGTAAAATAAGTTTAAAGAAACACACAGAAACTATAAGGAGGAATAAGTATGCCATTTACACTTTCGGCATTCGCCGATGAAATTGACGAAATGCTTGACATTCAGATTGAGGGTATAAAGCGTCATGGGATAGATTATATAGAAGCAAGAGGAATTGACGGGAAAAACGTTTCCGATTATACACCGGAGGAAATGAAAACCGTAAAAAAACGCCTTAACGAAAAAAACGTGAAAGTTTCCGCAATAGGTTCACCTATAGGCAAAATCGGTATAACGGATGATTTTGAAAGCCATTTGGAAAAGTTCAAAAACACACTTGAACTTGCCCGTATTCTCGAAACTAAATATATAAGGCTGTTCAGCTTTTATATACCCGATGGCGAAGAACCGAAAAAATACCGTGACGAAGTATTAAAGAGAATGGATACTTTTGTTAAAACGGCGGAGGGCAGCGGAATCATTCTTCTCCATGAGAATGAAAAGGGTATATACGGAGATAATGCGGAAAGATGCTTTGATATATTGGAAAGTATCGGCAGCGATATTTTAAGGGCAACTTTCGACCCGGCAAACTTCATTCAGTGCGGTGAAACGACATATCCGTATGCGTATGAGCTTCTGAAAGACCATATCGAATATATGCATATTAAGGATGCCAAAGAAAGCGGCGAGGTTATGCCGGCGGGTGACGGAAAGGGACATATAAAAGAAATTCTTAAAAATCTCAAAAACAGAGGATATAACGGATTTTTGAGCCTTGAACCGCATCTCGGAAATTTCAGCGGTTTGGCGGAGCTTGAAAAGAATGATACTTATAAGGATTTGCCGAAAGCAGGTGAGAAAACATTTGCACTTGCGGTAAATTCGCTTAAAAATATATTAAGGGAGATATAAACATGGTAAGACTTGGAATAATAGGAATAGGCAATATGGGTCGAGGTCATATAGAACATATACTGAGAGGCGAAATTACAAAAGACCTTAAGCTTACGGCAGTATGCGATATAAGAAAAGACAGACTCGATTGGATTGACGGAAAAGGTTTGGACGACGTACAAAAATTTTCAAATGCGGAGGATATGTACAAAAGCGATCTTGTAGATTTGGTTTTGATAGCCGTACCGCATTACGACCATCCGCCTCTTGCGAAGCTTGCTTTCAAATACGGTCTTAATGTAATTACGGAAAAACCTGCCGGTGTTTATACGAAGCAGGTAAGAGAGATGAACGAAGCGGCAAAGGAATCCGGAAAACTTTTCGGAATCATGTATAATCAGAGGACGAACCCGGTATATAAAAAAGTGCGTGAGCTTATCAAGAAAGGCGAACTCGGAGAGGTTAAACGTGCGGTATGGATAATAACGAACTGGTACAGACCGCAGGCATACCACGATTCGAGTGAATGGCGCTCAACATGGGCGACGGAGGGCGGCGGAGTGCTTATAAATCAGTGTCCGCATCAGCTGGATTTGTGGCAGTGGATTCTCGGAATGCCGAAGAAAATAAGGTCATTTGTAGGTTTCGGGAAATACCATAATATCGAAGTGGAAGACGATGTTACGGCATATATGGAATATGAAAACGGCGCAACGGGACTTTTTGTTACGTCAACGGGCGAAGCGCCGGGAACAAACAGACTTGAAATTTCGGGCGACAGAGGAAAGATAATTGTAGAAAACGATGTTTTGACATTCTATAGAAATGTTGTATCGGAAAGAGTATTCGAAAAAGAAAACAAAGTACCGTTCGGAATACCGGAATGTTGGAAATGCGAAGTTCCGACGCCGGGCGAGAATTCGCAGCACGCAGGAATATTAAACAATGTTGCGGGCGTATTGGAACACGGCGGCGAGCTTATAGCACCGGGAGAAGAGGGAATACTCGGACTTACAATATCAAACGCAATTCACCTTTCGGCATGGACAAACGATTTTGTAGAGCTTGATAAAATGGACGAAGATTTGTTCTACAATATGTTGCAGGAGAAAATCAAAAATTCAACGTATAAAAAGGTCGTACATGAAGCAATGGCGGCGGATATAACGAAAACACACGGGGGTGCATCATTATGATAATGGGGACACAGATGTTTACTGTCAGGGATTTTTGCCAAGATTCCGACGGTATAATAAATTCACTTGAAAAAATAAAGGAAATCGGATATTCTACGGTGCAGCTTTCGGGTATCGCAAGAATGGACGAAGAGGTTCTGAAAGAAAATCTTGACAGGCTCGGAATCAAACCGATTGTAACGCATATTCCGTATGCCGCAATGAAAAATAACGTTAAAAAGGTTGCGGAGATACACAAAATGCTCGGCTGTAAATACGTAGGTCTGGGTGCAATGCCGTGGGATCTCGACAGGAGCAAGAAAGAAACATTTATAGATTTCGCAAGAGAATTTGATAAAGTTGCAAAAGAGTATGACAAAGAGGGACTTAAAGTAACATACCATAATCATAATATAGAATTTGTAAATTTCGACGGTAAAACGGGTCTTGAACTTATTAAGGACAATTCGGAATGCTGCGAATTTTTGCTTGATACTCACTGGATTCAGAGAGGCGGCGCCGATATTTGCGATACTATAGAGAAATTTGCGGACAGAATAAGCATAATTCATTTTAAAGATATGGCTGTAGACCCGCACGAAAAAATAACTATGGAAGCTATAGGCAGCGGGAATATCAGCTGGGATAAGGTTATTAAGCAGTGCGAAAAAGTCGGGATTACCCATGTGTTTGTGGAGCAGGACGACTGCAACGGAGAAAATCCGTTCGATTGCCTGAAAAAAAGCTATGATTACCTTAAAAAGGCGGGTCTTGAATGATTAAAAGCGTAATAGTCGGATGCGGTGCAATTTCGTCTGTGCATGAACAGGGCATAAAGCAAAGCGGCGTTTTATACGGCGTATGCGATATTGATGCCGAAAGAATGAATAAGTATGACGTTAAGCATTTCGGCTCGATAGACGAGGTTTTGAAAGACGAAAATGTCGATTGCGTTCATATATGCACACCGCATTATCTTCATGCGGAAATGCTGCATAAGGTAGTAAAGAGCGGAAGAGCCGCAGCGGTCGAAAAGCCGGTCGCACTGAATTTGCCGCAGATTATGTCCGTATATGATGAGATTAAAGACGGCAAAATCTGCGTAATGCTCCAAAACAGATACAACACCTGTATAAAAGAATTGAAGCGCATTATATCTGCGGAAGAATACGGCAGAATAAAAGGATTGAAAGGCATACTTACGTGGGAAAGGACACCGGAGTATTATATGCATGACAGCTGGAGAGGAAAATACGCAACGGAGGGCGGCGGACTTGTAATAAACCAGGCTGTCCATACGCTCGATTTGCTTGAATATCTCGGCGGAAATGCAGTGAAAATAAAAGCGTCGGCAGATACACGTGTTTTGAATGATGTCATAGAAGTCGAAGATACTGCGGAAGCTACTCTGTGGCTTGAAAACGACGTGCGTGCGATGTTTTATGCCACGAACGGATATGCATCAAATTCGAGTTATGATATTGAGGTCGTATGTGAAAAGGCGGTTTTCAGATATATCTGGGGAAAGCTTTATTTGTGCAATGAAGAGGGTGAAAAAATTATTTGCGATGATTCGGGCGAATGTAACGGTAAAAAATATTGGGGTGCAAGTCACAACGAAGTAGTAAATAATTTTTATCGGTCGCTAATGGGAGAAAAAGCGAGCTACCCCGTGCTGGACGACGGAATAAAGGCTCAAAAGCTTGTAGACGGTCTTTATAAATCGGCAAAATCAGGCGGGATAGAATATTTGTAAGGATAAACGGCTGTAGTAAAACAGTTTTCAAGATTGTGTTGACTATAGCCGTTTTTTTCTGCGCCTCGAACATAAAGAGAAAGCTGCAAAATCATTTGTTCGATAGGCGTTATATTACTGAATTTACTTCGAAATTAGATTTTTTTTGAAAAAATCTAATTTTTTCAAAAAAACACTTGACAAATTGCGCAAAATAGTGTATAATAGACTATGTTGTTTGCGGCGATAACAAAATATAGAAGTTATCGGGGTTTGGCGCAGTTTGGTAGCGCGCATGGTTCGGGACCATGAGGCCGCGGGTTCGAATCCCTCAACCCCGACCATAAATACGGAGAGATGTCCGAGTGGTTTAAGGAGCTAGTCTTGAAAACTAGTGACTCGAAAGAGCCCAGAGTTCGAATCTCTGTCTCTCCGCCAATTTAATGCGAATATGAAATCGGTGAATAATCGACATTTATCGGTTTCTCCATACGGAGAAGTACTCAAGAGGTCGAAGAGGCGCCCCTGCTAAGGGTGTAGGTCGGGCAACTGGCGCGAGAGTTCAAATCTCTCCTTCTCCGCCAATCATTCAATATCCTACTTTACCAGAGCGTGATATTGAACAATTAGGTTTGAGAACATTGTTTAGGTTATAAACTAAGCAATGTTCTCTTTTTTTACTTCGTTTTCCGATTCGTTTAACAGGTTTCCTATAAAACGGTATTCTATATCAATAGACTGTTCCCACCTACCGTCAACCTGCTTGCGCTCCGAAACTGTAATACCGTCTATGAGTTGTGTTATGATATTTCTATCGAGTTTGTCTGCATTAGAGAATTGCCCGATAAGTCTTATCCACTCATTAACCTCATCTGTTGCGTTACTCTTTTCCTTGTAATCCCTTTTTAATTGAGGAATTCGATTTTCGATGTCCTCCTGCTCTGTCAAAAAATCTTCCATCATTGACTTGAATACCTCCTCGGGAAGGTTTCCGCTGCACTTATCGATATAAAGATTTTTTATAGCAGTTTTAATGACAACCAGACGTTTTTCGGCACTATCCATCTGAGACTTTATAACCTTTGTTTCTGCCTTAATATGTTTGCTTTTAAGCGCCATAAGTTTTTTTGTAATAGTCTCTTTGTCTGCTTCGGCAATAATTGCATAGTTTCTTATGTCATTCAAAACAATTTCGCAAAGATCATTTTCTTCAATATAATGTGTACTGCAAGCTCCGGAACCGTTGTTGTTATAACGGCTGCAACGATATATACCTTTATCGCCGTGCGCTTGCTTTTTTACCATATATGCAAGCGGAGAACCGCAATCAGCACACTTTAACATACCCGCAAACAACCCCACGGTCTTTTTCTTTGTTCTTGCGACTCTTGACTTTTT
>CAKVOK010000018.1 GCA_934792465.1 uncultured Clostridia bacterium
AACGAAAAGTATATACCTCTTGCCGATATATCGGTATGCGGAGCAAGTGCGAACGCTCCGGTGGGATTTTTCGGAAAGGCGAAAACTCTTGCCGTTAATTTCGATACCGGGATTGAGGGAGCAAGGGTATATTTGCAGCATATGACGGAGGAAGAAGCAATCGATATTACGGACTGTGCGAAAATAAAAGGGAATACATTGGTTATTTCGGGAGAAATCCTGAACAGTCGTGCTGCCGTGATTCACATTGAAATATAAATCATATTTGCATACTCAGAGTATATCTCGCATATTATATACAAAAATCAATATGGGGGATGTGCATGAAAGATTATATAGAAGAAAGAGCGGCGATTTTTGCCCATTACATAATAGATACAGGTGCTACGGTGCGAAAGACCGCAAAGCATTTTAATATATCAAAATCTACCGTACATAAAGATGTTACGGAACGCCTTGAGGGATTTAACCAGGCTCTGGCAAAGAAAGTTAATGCTGTTTTGCAGGAAAACAAACAGGAACGGCATATACGAGGCGGTATCGCCACAAAGAAAAAATATGAAAATATGAAAAAACACAATTAATACCGAGTTTCAGGCTGTATTCAACGCAGTCTGAAATTTTTTTTGAAAAAATTTCTATCTTCCTATTGACAAAGTAGGTAAATAGTGATATAATAATAACATACTTAAACGGTAGGTTAATACAAAAGAGAATAATAATTAAAAAAAGGGAGTAATGAATCATGTCTAAAATTTATTCATCAGCCGATATGCTTATCGGCAAAACACCGCTTCTTGAACTCACACATATTGAAAAAGAATATAATCTTAAAGCAAAGATTATAGCGAAACTGGAATATTTCAATCCGGCAGGCTCTGTTAAAGACCGTATTGCGAAAGCAATGCTTGACGAAGCCGAAAAAAGCGGAGTATTAAAACCGGGTTCGGTTATCATCGAACCGACATCGGGAAATACAGGTATCGGCCTTGCTTCCGTTGCCGCAGCAAGAGGTTACCGCATAATTATTGTTATGCCTGATACAATGTCTGTTGAACGCCGTCAGCTTATGAAAGCATACGGTGCGGAGCTTGTACTCAGCGAGGGCGCAAAGGGCATGAAAGGCGCTATTGCAAAGGCGGACGAGCTTGCCGCAGAAATACCGAACAGCTTTATACCGGGGCAGTTTGTGAATTCCGCAAACCCGAAAGCACATTTTGAAACAACGGGACCGGAAATATACGAAGATACGGACGGCAAGGTGGATATTTTCGTTGCCGGCGTAGGCACAGGCGGTACGGTAACCGGTGTAGGGGAGTATCTGAAATCGAAAAACCCGAATGTTAAGGTCGTAGCCGTTGAACCTGCCACATCTCCGGTTTTGTCAAAAGGAACTCCGGGTGCTCATAAGATACAGGGTATCGGTGCGGGATTTGTGCCGAAAGTGCTTAATACTAATATATATGATGAAATTATTGCCGTAGAAAACGAGGACGCTTTCAGTGCCGGCAAACTCACCGGCAAAAAAGAGGGTGTTCTTGTCGGAATTTCTTCCGGTGCGGCACTAAGTGCTGCTATAGAACTTGCAAAACGTCCGGAAAACGAGGGCAAAAATATTGTTGTTCTTTTCCCTGATACCGGCGACAGATACCTTTCAACACCGCTTTTCGCAGACTGATTTTATGAATGAAAAAGGAAGAGTTCTTATCGCAATGAGCGGCGGCGTGGATTCCAGTGTAGCTGCATTTCTCATGAAACAGCAAGGCTACGAATGTATCGGCTGTACAATGAAGCTGTATCAAAATGAGGACGCAGGCATTGACAAAAGCCGTACTTGTTGTTCGCTTAGTGATACGGAAGACGCACGAAATGTAGCATTTAAGCTTGATATTCCGTATTATGTATTGAATTTTTCGGACGATTTCCGCAATAAAATTATAAAAAAATTTGCAGACGCTTATATACACGGATTTACACCGAATCCGTGTATAGACTGCAATAAATATATGAAATTCAGCAAGCTTTATGCCCTTGCAAGAGAATTGGACTGCAAATATATTGTAACCGGACATTATGCACGTGTCGAATATGAAAGCGGCAAATATTTTTTGAAGAAAGCGCTTGACGAATCCAAAGACCAAAGCTATGTTTTATATGATATGACGCAGGAACAGCTGGAGCATACGCTTTTTCCGCTCGGTCATCTAAGAAAAACCGAAACACGTGAAATTGCGGAGGAAAACGGGCTTGTTACGGCATTTAAGCCCGACAGCCAGGATATATGCTTCGTTCCGGACGGCAATTATGCCGAAGTTGTCAAGCTACATTCGGACATACCTGTTAAATCGGGAAACTTTATTGATATTCACGGGAATGTTGTCGGACGGCATAAAGGAATTATATATTACACCATAGGTCAGCGCAGAGGTATCGGTATATCTTCTTCGCATCCCTTGTATGTATGCCGCATTTCCGCACGCAACAACACGGTTACGGTCGGCAGAGAAGAAGATTTGTACAGCAAAATGGTTTTTGCCGATAACTTTAATTTCATATCGGATGTTTATAATGAGCCTTTCAGATGCAGTGCAAAAATACGATACCGCCATAGGGAACAGCCGGCTCTTGCAATTCCTATGGATAATAATTGCGTTAAGATTATTTTTGACGAGCCGCAGCGTGCCGTGACACCGGGGCAGTCTGCCGTTTTGTATGACGGCGATACTGTAATCGGCGGCGGAATCATACGCTGTGAAACGGAGGAATAAATATGATGATTTCAACACGAGGCAGATATGCTCTGAGGGTTTTGATAGATATAGCGGAGCATGACAGCGGAGGATATATTCCGCTCAAAGAAATTGCCGAACGCCAGGGTATATCTCTTAAATATATCGAAAGAATTATACCTGTTCTGAAGAAAAATAAGCTTGTTGAGAGTATTCACGGAAAAGGCGGCGGTTACAAACTCTCGGCATCTCCTGAAAAATATAAGGTCAAAGATATTCTCACTTTGACGGAGGGTTCTCTCGCTCCGGTTGCCTGTTTGGAATGCGGCGCCGAAGTATGCCCCAGACGCAGCGAGTGCAGAACGCTTAAAATGTGGGAAAATCTCTACAGTACGGTTAATGATTTTTTTGATAATATTACATTGGCAGATTTAATGAGGGTGTAGCAAAACGAAATCGTTTTGCTACACCCTCATTTGGGGCTTTAGAAAAATAGTGCAGAATGGACAAACTGAGCAAAAGCAAGACTTTGCCTTGCTTTTGGTACCCGAGGGCGTATGTGTATACGTCGAGAGGCGAAGGTTGTTCATAGCATAAAGCAATATTTTATTTTAGAAATTCGTTCTCAAACGAATTTCTACATCTGTTTTAGTTTGTCATATGTTAAAATTCAGTGTAAATTTCTCTGCGGAAATATATATTGTATTTTCGTCTGCGGATTTCTCGGTGCAAAATGATACATCGCCGAATATTTCAATTCCTCGTTTCGATTTATCATGTATGAAAATATATTCCGCGTTGTGTGCCGCACTCCTGCATACGCTTGTGGAATGTGCATTTTTCAGCGTGTCGGAAACAAATCTGCCGTTTTCGAAATACTTAATGAATTTGCATTGTTTTTCCGTGCAAATTTTATATTCTATATCTTTGCAGCATATGTCGATACAGCCGTTTGCATTGATTCTGTATCGGGCGGCAAATTTGATTCTCGGGGGTTTTGATTCTTCCGAAATGCTGTAATTTACGCATAACGAAATTTTATTATCGCTGCATTCCGTCACTTCGTATCCGTAAACATGAAGTCTTTCGAATTTTGGCATATCAAATCCCGTTGATGTTATAAATTCATGCCCGTCTTTTACAAAACTTGTAAAACAGCCGTAAAACGTGTTAAAAACGTATGTAAAATCGTTACCGAAAATAACTATTTGCTCCTTATCCTGCTCGGCTTCAAGACAATGAATTTCTTTCGGCATTATGCGTTTCGCTTTCGGCACGTCTAATCTGAATGAATATTCAAACGAACCGATATAAATATTCAAGTAGCAGCCGAATACACAGGAATAGGGGAGAGAAGTATTCAGATTATACGTTTTCGAACGTTTCGGTGCAATCTCGAACGTCAGATTTTTTTCGGACAAGATTTTTCCGTCGCAAAGAATCTCGAGCTTCAGATTAATATTTTTTATAATATCGTTCAGGTTTTTGATTTTTATTTTAGTATTATCAATAAACTCAATATCAATCGGTCTGTATGAACGGCATACAGTCTTTAGTTCGTTTTTCGGTATTCCGTTCAGAGTAAGCCCCGAAAGCATATTTTTTCCTTTGACAATCTCAAATTCCGTTCCGGCACTGTAGCTCAAGTTTCCGCTTTCATCTTCAATCGCAATTGTTTCGTCGGCCCACAGCGGCATATCGGGTAAATTTTTCAAGCCGCTGACAATGCACGGAAAATTTTTGTCACGTTCGCATAATACACTGTTTTGATGCGGATAAATAAGATAAAATCCCATTCCCGAGCAAAGCTCCGCAAGCATGTGACTGTACGGTCTGTTCGGGCAAAGCAGTGTATTTATTCCGTTTTGCTTCATAAGAGAAAGCTGCGATATATACTGCGTTTCCGTCATGTAATATCCGAAATCGCAGTCAAATTCATTGAAAACAACACCTTTTATTTTCACCCTTTTATTATTTACAACAAAATTATTTTCCGTATTGTATTCCGCAAAACCAATCTCAAACGGAATAAATTCCGATTCTGTTTTTATAATTATTTTGTATAAATTCGGCGTTTCGGACGTCCACAAATAGGGATTTTCAATCTGAAAATGCATATCGGATGTTTGTTTTATCAATTCGCCGTTCGGTGAATATACGGAAACCGAAATATCTTTATCAGCCGAAATATTGACATATCCGTTTATATCAGTTGTAATTTTAATATCTTTTACGTGATTTTTTTCACGTGCCAGCAAATAAACATCTCTCAATATTCCCGAAAATCTGTATCCGTCGGTGTTTTCCGAATACGAGGAGGTAGAGTATTTAAGCACCTTAACCGTAATGAAATTTTCGCCGTTATTCAGATATTTTGTAATATTAAAAGAAGTATTTATGTACGAACCTTCGCTGTAACCGACATATAAACCGTTAATATAAAGGTAAAAACAAGAGCTTACTCCGTCAAAATTTATGTAAATCTCTTTGCCGTCCCATTTTTCGGGAAAAATAAATGCACGGCTGTATACTCCGGCAGGATTTTCGTTCGGCACTGTAGGAAATTCATCAGCAAATTCAAGCCTGCTTTCCGAATATACTATATCTCCGTAGCCAAACAGCTGCCACGGCGACGGAACGGAAATTTCAGACCAATCATAATTAAAAGCCTCTGCAGACGCTATATCGTCAGGAATATCAAGATATTTATTATAATATATGAAATTCCAGTTTCCGTTAAGTGATTTAAAATAAAAAGATTTTTTTCTTATATTTTGCAATGCAGAGTCTTTATCTTCATAAGGAATATAAAAGCTTGACGGAGCCTCGGTATTTTCAGTTGTAATATCAATGTCCTGCCATTCGTTCATTATTATCAAATCCTTTCATAGATTAGTATAACATAAAATTAAATAAAATGGAATAGATAAAATAAAATTTTTATAAAAAAACACTTATTTTCGGCAGAATGCTTGACAAACTCACAAAAATATGGTATAATAAATCAAGAAATGAATTTCGCAAAATATTAATTTTGCGAAATTGAGATGTTTTTTTGGAGGAATCATGAAAGAACTTAATTTTACCGATGCCCCGCCTATTCTCGGCGACTTTTTAAATTATCAGCTTGTCATAAAAGGAAAATCGAAAAATACCGTGCGTGAGTATTATTATGATTTGAGAACCTTCCTCAGATATTTAAAATCCCGTGAGGCTGATTATGATAACTTTAAATCCATTGTTATTTCCGATGTTACAATAGATTTAATCAAAAAAGTAAATCTGAGCGTTCTCTACGAATACCTCTCTTTTGTAAATACAACTCTTTCAAACGCCGCAACCGCACGAGCAAGAAAAGTTTCCAGTCTGAGGTCGTTTTTTAAATATTTAACAGAAAAGGCCGGTCTGCTGTCAGTCAATCCGGCATTGGAGCTTGATACACCGAAGATAAAAAAAGCATTGCCGAAATACCTCTCCCTCACCGAATCGAAAAAATTGCTGAACTGCATCAACGGTGAAAATTTTGAACGTGATTATTGCATAATTACACTGTTTTTAAACTGCGGAATGCGTCTTTCGGAGCTTACAAATATTAACATAAAAGACATAAAAGGTGACACTATAAGGATTCTCGGCAAAGGTAACAAGGAACGCACCGTTTATCTGAATAATGCCTGTATCTCCGCAATAAATAACTATCTCAGAGTGCGGCCGCACGACGGTGTAAAGGACGCCGATGCACTGTTTATAAGCCGTGAAAACAGGCGTATTTCGGGAAGAATGGTAGAAAATATAGTCAAGAAATATATCAAGGCTGCAGGGCTCGACCCGGAAAAATATTCTCCGCACAAGCTCCGCCATACAGCGGCTACCCTCCTCTATCTTTACGGTGATGTTGACATAAGAATATTACAGGAAATCCTGGGACACGAAAATTTGAATACTACGGAAATATATACGCACGTAGAAAACAAATCTATCAAGGATGCAGTAAAAAAACATCCGCTTTCTTAAAAAATATTTGTTAAAAAGGTATTGTTTTTTTTATAAATTTGTAGTATAATAGGTATTGGTATAGAGTTCCTCTCCCCTATTTCGGGAAAACGATATATCACAACAATTGAAAAGAGGTAGTCAGCATGACAAAAATTGACATTATTTCGGGCTTTTTGGGAGCCGGAAAAACAACTGTCATAAAAAAACTTATATCGGAGGCTTTAAACGGCGAAAAGCTTGTTTTGCTCGAAAACGAATTCGGTGAAATAGGCATAGACGGCAGCTTCATGAAAGATGCCGGAATTAATGTTACCGAAATGAATTCCGGCTGCATATGCTGTTCGCTTGTCGGTGATTTTAATAAAGCACTGAAAATGCTCATAGAACAGTACGCCCCCGAAAGAATCATAATAGAGCCGTCCGGCGTCGGCAAGCTTTCCGATGTTGTTGCTGCTGTTGAAAACGTAAAAAAAGACGAAGATATTGAAATAAGCAGTAAAACCGCTGTTGTAGACGCTTCAAAATGCAAAATGTACATCAAAAACTTCGGAGAGTTTTTCAATAATCAGATAGAAAGTGCTTCCGCAATAATTCTGAGCAGAACTCAAAAATTGACCGATACAAAGCTTAAAGAAGTTGTTGAGCTTATCAGAGAACATAACCCGCATGCGCCTATAATAACGACCCCGTGGGATATGCTGGACGGAAAACAGATTCTTGACGTTATGTGCGGTGCAAACAAGGATTTAATAGATGAACACGAACATCATCACCACGATGAAGAATGCTGCTGCCATGAGCACGAACATGAGCACCACCACGAACATGAACATCATCACCATGAGCATGATGAAAACTGCACCTGCGGTTGTCACGACCATGACCACGAACATGAGCATCATCACCACCATCATGCCGATGACATATTTACGAATTTCGGTATCGAAACAGCTTCAAAAATATCGAAAGAACGCCTTGAAGAGGTGCTGAAGCTTCTTTCCGATACGGACAAATACGGCTTTGTCCTGCGTGCGAAAGGCATACTTCCGACAGATACAGGCAGCTGGGTTCAGTTTGATTTTGTACCGGAGGAATATGAAATTCGTGACTGTTCTCCCGATTATACAGGCAGACTTTGCGTTATCGGTACAAATATAAACAAACAGGCAATAACCGAATTGTTCGGTCTTTAATGAGGTGAAAGCATGGCTCAGGACACAAAAATACCTATATATCTCATAACAGGTTTTTTGGAAAGCGGTAAAACTTCATTTATAAAGGAAATTCTAAGCGAAGAAAGCTTCACGTCGGAAGACGAAACGCTGCTGATTGTATGCGAAGAAGGTTTGGAGGAATACGAAGAGGAATTTTTAAAAGAAGCAAACACCTCTGTCTTATATTTTGACGAGCTTGACAACATAACCGAGGACAGCTTAAAGGCTGCGGATATTATGAGAAATCCCACAAGAGTTATAATAGAATATAACGGTATGTGGAAAATCGAGGACCTTTTCAAAATCAAAAAGCCGGACAACTGGGAGCTTTTCCAGGTGGTAACGGTGGTAGATTCGACGACGTTTGAAGTATATCTGAACAATATGCGTTCATTGTTTATGGACAAGTTTTCACGTTCCGATTTGATTGCTTTCAATCGCTGTGACGAATCGACAGATAAGGGCATATGCAGAAAAACGGCACGGGCAATGAGTCCTGCCGCACAAATTATGTTTGAAAATACGGACGGCAGTATAGACGACGGAAGAGATTCGCTTACTCTCCCCTACGACATAAACGCTTCCGAAATTTCGGTTGACGACACCGATTTTGATATGTTTTATGTAGATGCGGCGGACAACCCCGACAATTACGTAGGCAAAACCATAAAAATAAAAGGCATGATGTTTAAGCATCCGAGATTGAAAAAAGGCGAATATGTTTTCGGAAGATATGCTATGACCTGTTGTGCCGATGATATCGGGCTTATAGGCTTTATCGCCGAGTATGAAGGCAATATAATGGAAAAGGCTTGGGTTAAGATAACGGCTAAGGTGAAAAAAGAATACAGTGCACTTCACGGCAGAGAAAACTGCAAGCTGTGCATTTCAAAAATAGAGCAGACGAAAAAGCCGGAAGAAGAGCTTGTCTATTTGAATTAAATATAACACAATTTTTTAATAAAACTTATCGGATTTTTATATAATAGTAATAAAAATTCAAAGAAAAATAAAAAAAGTGTTGGATTTTCGGCAAAGTTAAGTTATAATATTAATATACAGTAAATATTTAGGAGGAATAATACAATGTTAGTATCTGCAAAAGATATGCTTGAAAAAGCAAAAAAAGGTAAATATGCTGTAGGTCAGTTCAATATCAACAATCTTGAATGGACAAAAGCAATACTGCTTACCGCTCAGGAGAATAATTCTCCGGTAATCTTGGGTGTTTCCGAGGGTGCCGGAAAATATATGTGCGGCTTTACAACAATAGTGGGCATGGTAAACGGCATGATGAACGAGCTGGGAATCACAGTTCCCGTTGCGCTTCACCTCGACCACGGTTCATACGAAGGTGCGAAAAAAGCGATTGCGGCAGGATTTTCTTCTGTAATGTTCGACGGTTCGCACTATGATATTAACGAAAATATCGAGAAAACAAAAGAAATTATTTCTATAGCAAGTGCAAAAGGAATTTCGGTTGAAGCTGAAGTAGGCGCAATCGGCGGCGAAGAAGACGGCGTTGTAGGCGGCGGTGAGGTTGCAGATCCGGACGAATGCAAAATGATTGCTGATTTGGGAGTTGATATGCTTGCGGCAGGTATAGGTAACATTCATGGCAAATATCCTGCAAACTGGAAAGGTCTTAACTTCGATGTTTTGGCAAAAATCCAGGAAAAAACAGGCGTTATGCCTTTGGTTCTCCACGGCGGTACGGGTATTCCGGCAGATATGATTAAAAAAGCTATATCTCTCGGAGTATCAAAAATAAATGTAAATACAGAGTGCCAGCTTTCTTTTGCGGACGCTACAAGAAAATATATTGAAGCAGGCAAAGACCTTGAGGGCAAGGGATTTGACCCGCGTAAGCTTCTTGCTCCGGGATTTGAAGCAATCAAAGCTACGGTAAAAGAAAAAATGGAACTTTTCGGAAGTGTTGACAAAGCCTAAGTCAAAATTTCCTTCGGGGAGTTGCGGAAAAATGGATTTCATTTTACTGCAATTCCTTGTTTTTTTGTCTGAAATCCTTGACACTGCATTAAAATTGTGATATACTTAATTTGTAAATCGTAATAACTTTTTTGCAGTTGAATGGAGAGAACATGAAAATTAATATTAAAAGCAAAAGCGTATTTAAAAAATGGCTTGGTTCATATCTTATAATAATATTGCTTTTTATTGCAACAATGGCAGCTTCGGTCACGGTTTCAAACAAACTTATCAGCAACAAACTCAACGAACTTAAGGAACATATAATTCTATCTTCAAAAAACAGCATAGACCGGGAATTTTCGAATATTGAGAATACAATGCTGCAAATAGCAAGCGAAAACGATGTGGAAACGTACTTAAAAATGAATAATTCCGATGAAAGGGAAGCAACGTTTCAGGCAAGTCTGGCAAGAGATAAATTAAAAAACTTTATTATGGGCAATCCTCTTATATCAACAGTGTATATCTATTCGGCAAAACATGATAAGATTATTTCCAACGGCGGAACAAGTCCTCTCAATACATTTTACGACAATTATCACAAAAACAGCATCACATTCGAAAAATGGAAAACAATTTTAAACGGAAAATATCAAAACGACTATATATATTTTGCGGAAGAAGAAAACGGTAAGAAATGCGTAAAATATATCGCCAATGCGACAACACTGCCGCTCGGAAACAGCAGTGAATGCTTCGGAAATATGTTTATACTTATAGATATGAATAAATTTGCGATGCAGACGGCAAACAATAAAATCGACAACGATACCGTACTGAAGCTGATTGATGACGAGGGTAATGTATTATCATTTGATAACGGCAAATGCTATATAGGCGAAGACTCTGCGGACGGCAAAGACGATATTGCATATATTTCTCAGGACGCAGGGCGAAACTTTAAATATATTCTTTCCGAAAGCGGAATGGGTATCAGAAAAATAATGATATTGCAAATGCTGATTATACTTGTGTTTATGATTATTTCGGTTGCCGTATGTGCTTTTGTGGCATACAGATATGCCATGAAAAATTATTTGCCGCTGAAAAATGTTATGAATCATTTTGACAATCTTGAATGTAACGGCAACGAATTTGAAATACTTGACAAGTCCGTAAAAGAGCTTTTGGACGAACGTTCAAAGCTCGAAAACAAGCTTGACAAACAGAAAAAAGGCGCATACGCAAATATGCTTGCAAAGTTGCTCAAAAGCCGCATAACGGATTATGACAATATAACCGAAAATCTCAGGCTGTATGACATCAAATTCGATTATCCGCATTTTTGCGTAATAGGGTTTTATATAAATAATTTTGAAAATATTCTGAACGAACTGATAAGCACATATAAGGAGGATATGCATTCAATCTCTGTGTTTATACTTAATAATGTGTTTGAAGAGCTTATTTCGGAATACTTCCCCGTATATTTCACGGAGACCGACAACATTCTTGTCGGCATTGTAAATATGCCGAATGCCGATGAAAAGAACATTGAAACGTTACGCAATATTTACGGTAAAGCAGATAAAATTCTTGCAGAGGAATTTAATCTTTCGTTTTTCATGTCCGTGAGCGAAATAAAGGATACTATAACGGCAATTCCGGAATTGTACAATCAGGTGCAGGAAAATTTTGAAAATATATTCACAAGCAAGGGCAAAAAATTCTTTGTATATAATACCGAAACGAATAAAATCTCCGGCAGCGACAGCAACTACAATTTGAGAGAACAGAAAATATATTCTTTGATAAGAACCCTGAATTTTGAAGCGGCTCTTGCGGAAACGGAAGCTGTTGCAGAGGAATACCTTTCGGATTCAAATAATACATATATATCAAAAATAAGATTTTACAGCCTTACCTGCGCAATTTTGGATGCGCTCAGCTGCATACTTGAAGAAAAAACATTTAATGCCGTCAAAACCGATATAGACATACTTAATAAATATGTTACAACGGAGCAATATACATCAAACTTAAAAAAGGTATTTGCTCGTATCGAAAGCATGATTAAGGAAGAAACGAATAATGCTGACAACTGCGTGAAAGCCGTAAAAGATATTGTGGAAAACGAATACGGCAACAAGGATTTATCCCTTGCTCTGATAAGTGAACGGCTTAATATGTCGGTGTCCGCTTTGGCTAAAGAATTTAAAAAACTTTCCGGCGACACGGTGCTGAATTATATTCACAAAGTGCGTATCAAAAAGGCAAAGCTTCTGCTTATGAATACCGCGATGATGATAAAGGATATTGCCGAGCTTACGGGATATGATTATGTAATAACGTTTATAAGAATATTTAAAAAGTATGAGGGTATAACACCAACGGAATACAGAGAAGCATATAAAAAATAATTTAATATTTCCTATGGGGCTGTAGAAAAACGATTTTGTTTTTCTACAGCCTCTTCTTTTTTATCTAAATTCGAAAAGCTCCGTAAAAATCGGTATTTAGGCATTGCAATATACAATTTTTGCACGATATACAATTATTGAAAAAGCACATAGGAAAGAATTGAAAATTGAATATCCCGCAAATATATGATAAAATAAAATCATAAAAAATACGGGAGGTAAAAAACATGCAAAAAAAATTATTACGAATATCGGCATTGCTTACATGTATATCGCTTTGTGTCTGCGGCTGCGGAAAGGGCAAAAATTCCGCCGTCGGCAATATCGACCTGAGCGGCGAATGTGAACCGCTTACACTGCCGATTTCCAAAGAACCGCTTACACTCAGATACTGGTGCGGAATTTACGGTCAGCAGCCGCATATGTCCGAGAACCTTGTGTATCAGGAGATTTCAAAAAGAACGAACGTTAATTTTGAATTTATAAATCCGCCGGTAGGTCAAGACAAAGAGCAGTTCGGTCTTATGCTTGCTTCAAAGCAGCTGCCGGATCTGATTGAGCGAGGCTCAAGCGAGATATATCCCGGAGGAGTACAAAAAGCGCTTGATGATAAGGTGTATTTAAGACTTAATGATTACATTAATAAATATGCACCCAACTTTAAAAAGATACTTGATGAAAATCCGGAAATAAAAAAGATGCTGACGCTTGATACGGGAGATATTCCCCTCTTCAAAAGTGTCAAAACAACGGAAGAGCCGCCGTGGACAGGTCCGATATACAGACAGGATCTTGCAGAAAAACTCGGTATACAGCCGCCGGAAACGATTGATGATTGGTATAATATGCTGAAAGCCTTTAAGGAAAAGCTTAATGTTAAATATCCGATGTCAACCGCAGGCGTACCCGGTTACGGATTTAGCAGCGGATTCAATACCGGAATAGATTTTTATCAGGATAACGGAAAAGTAAAATATGCACCGATAGAAAAAGAATACAAAGAGATTCTCAAAACGTTGAATAAGTGGTATTCGGAAGGACTTATAGATCCGGAGTTTGCCGCAAGAGATGAAAAAAGCGGCGAAACGATGAAAATCAACGGCGATGTTGCCGCATGGTTCGGTGCATATGATAAATTAGACCATTATATGAGCATCGCAAACACAACAAACAAAGAGTATAAACTCGGTGCAGGTCAATATCTTGTGCCGCAAAAGGGCGACAAAACAAAATTTATTCAGAAAAATTACAGAGTAAACGAACCATCGCTTGCGATAACCGCTTCTACAAAATACCCCAAAGAAGCGATAAAAGTGGTTGATTATTTTTACAGCCATGACGGATACTTGCTTTTTAATTACGGTATAGAGGGACTTACATATACGCTTGATAATAACGGCGAACCGCATTTTACCGATTTTATGCTGAATAATCCGGACGGTACTCCCTTTACAACCTTAGAATATAAATATAAGCGTCACAGCGGACCGTACCTCAGAAACTGGGCAGCAACACCGAGCGTTGAACGTCCGGAAATAAAAAAAGCTATGGAAACATGGGAAGCAGCGGGCACAACCGATGCCGCTTTGCCGCTGCTAAGCTTCACTGCAGAGGAATCGTCCGAAATAAATACCGTAATGAACAATGTAAATACATATAAAGACCAGTATGTTACAAAGGCTATTATGGGACTCGAGAGTATTGATGATTTTGATAAGTATACGGAAAAGCTTAAGGGTTTCGGAATCGAAAAGGTAATACAACATTACAATGATGCATTGGAAAGATATAATAAAAGGTAAGGGAAGAAAATGATTAAAACAGGAGTAAAAAATAAAACGGCATACAGAAAATACAGTGTTGCCGCAATCAAAAAGGACTTCCGCATGAATTACGGAGTGTATATGCTTTTGCTGCCGATTGTATTGTTTTACATTATCTTTATGTATATGCCGATGTACGGTGCGGTAATTGCATTTATGGATTACAGTCCCGCACTCGGAATAACGGGAAGCCATTGGGTCGGACTGAAATATTTCAAAGAGTTTTTTAGCAGTCCGTATTTCGGTCAGGTTGTAGGAAATACTTTGATTATAAGCTTTTATGATATATTGTTCGGTTTTCCTGCACCGATAATTCTTGCGCTGCTGCTTAACGAGGTCGGCTGCGAATGGTATAAAAAAGTCGTTCAGACGCTGACGTACCTGCCCTATTTCATTTCGGTAGTTGTTATTTGCGGATTGATAAGAAATTTCGTTGCAACGGATGGACTGATAAACAACATTATAGAAATGTTCGGCGGCAAAGCCGAAAACCTGCTTATGAAAAAAGAAGCGTTCAGAAGTATATTCGTAAGCTCAAATATATGGCAAGGTATAGGCTGGAACTCGATAATATATCTTGCGGCACTTTCGGCTGTAGATGCAGAGCTTTACGAAGCCGCAACAATAGACGGCGCAGGCAGGCTTCGCCAAGTATTTTCGGTAACGATTCCGTCTATTATGCCGACTATAGTAATTATGCTTATACTGAGAATCGGCAGCGTTATGTCCGTATCGAGCGATAAGATTATCCTGCTGTATAATGAGCTTACATATGAAACGGCAGACGTAATCAGCTCATTTGTATTCAGAAAAGGTATTACCGAATATAATTACAGCTTCAGTACGGCAGTGGGATTATTTAATTCGGTAATAAACTTTATATTAATTGTTCTGGCAAATAAGCTTTCACGCAGACTCAGCGATACAAGCTTGTGGTAAGGAGGGGTTTTGATGAAAAAAATAAGTAAAAGCAGAATAATATTTCAGATTTTTAACTACAGCATACTATTTGTAATGATGTTTATTTGCGTATATCCGCTTATATATGTTCTGTTTGCGTCCTTCAGCGACCCTCAGCGCCTTATTACACACAGCGGATTTTTATTTGCTCCTCTCGGATTTACGTTGAAAGGCTATGAACTGGTGTTTAAGACAAACGATATATACATAGGTTACGGAAATACAATATTTTACGTTATTGTCGGAACAACAGTAAGCGTACTTCTGACGCTCATAGGAGGTTATTGCCTGTCGCGCAGAAACCTGCTCTGGAAAAATGCGGTTATGATGATGATAACATTCACCATGTTTTTCGGCGGAGGTCTTATACCGACATTTTTGCTGGTAGAAAACCTTGGTATGGTAGATACACGCTGGGCAATGATAATTCCCTCCGCAATATCGACATACAATCTCATTATAATGCGAACGGCTGTAAGCGCAATTCCGTACAGCCTTGAAGAAGCGGCAAGAATAGACGGTGCCGGTAATTTCACGATATTATTCAGAATCATAGCTCCGCTTGCCGTTCCCACGATAGCTGTAATGATACTGTTTTATGCATTCGCAAAATGGAATTCGTGGTTTGAGCCTATGATATATCTGAGAAGCAGAAACCTGTTTCCGTTACAGACGTTTTTGAGAGAATTGCTTATAACGAACGATTTGCGCCAGGTAAGCGATGAAACGATGCTCAGAGATGTTACCACAACGGATTTGAACAAAGAGCTTGTGCAATATTCAACGGTAATAGTCGCGACCTTGCCTATGCTTGTGATTTATCCGTTTTTGCAAAAATATTTTGCGAAAGGCGTAATGATAGGAGCGGTAAAAGGATAGAAAACATTAAAGAACGGAGGAATAATCGGAATGATAAAAAAACTAATATTCTTTATCCTTATAACAGTATTTGTTTGTCCGCCCGTGGCGGTTTTCGGAGATACAAATTCCGAAGTGCAAAATCCCGAAACAGGGCTTCTCTCGGCAATAGGGATAGAACTTCCGACCGAGAAATTCACACGTGCGGGAGCTGCAAAGGTACTGCTTGAGTTAAACAAGCTTCCCTATACCGAGGGAGAGAGTATTTTCTCGGACGTGGAAAAAGAAAGTGCGGCATATATAAATTCGGCATATAAAGCCGGACTGATATCGGGCTGCGGCGACGGCAAATTCAAACCGGACAGCGAGGTTACATATACAGAATTTGCAAAAATGCTTCTGAACAGTCTGGGATATGGGAAATACGCCGAAAATACCGGCGGCTATCCCTTGGGATATATAAATCTTATTTCGGCGACAGGATTAAACAAGAGTATAAATATGCGTGATTTTAACGGAGCCGTTACTCCGGATAATGCGGCAATTATGATTGTTAATACACTTAATGCGGATATTATGGAGGTGGCAGAAATATCTTCGGACAGCGGCAGCTTCAAAACGCATAAAGGGAAAACTCTTTTGAGCGAAAAATATGACATAGAACCCATAACCGGAATAATGACTTCGAACAGTATTTCAACATTGCTGGAGCAAAGGGTGCGAAACAAAAAAATCTCAATAGACGGCGTTGAGTACAATGCCGGTTCTTCGTTTGACAGCTATCTGGGATATGAAGTAAAGGCATATATACACGACGGCGAAGATGCTGTATATGTATATCCGACGTCGGTCAATGTCACGGAAAAAATCAGCGGCTCGGATATAACAAAGGCATTAAAAAACAGTATTGAGTATACAAAAAACGAACGTGATAAAAAAATCAGTCTGAACGGAAATGAAGTATATTTTTATAACGGAGCATATGTAGGCAGCGTCGCAACGGCTGCGGTTTCCGAAACGGATCTGAAGCTTAAAAATGCACGGTATACTTTGCTGGACAATAATGATGACGGAATATATGAATATATATTCGCAGACAATTATGTGTATTATAAAGTAACATCGACGGATAAAGATAAATTCACGGTATATGATGATTTTACCGATGAAGAGCTTACGCTTCTTCAAACAGATTCAATATCCTTTACGGACGGAACAAAAGCAGATTTTTCCGATATACGCTACAACAATATTTTAGCCGGTAAAATCCCGAAAAACATTGATATGGAGGACAGAAACTGTTCATTTGAATTTATACTTTCCGACGAAACAATATTCGGAAAGGTTACGGGAAAAAGCGATGAGGGCGTAACGATTAACGGCATCGAATATGAAATAAATGAGGATTACGGACTTTCGGCAGATGAAATATACGACAAAACCGGTGTGTTTATGCCGGATTTAAACGGCAGAATAATTTCGTGGTTCGAAAATAAAGACGCCAATGACGAAATTTACGCATACATTTCGAAGATAGAACCCGACGGCGATATTTCCGACAGCTGTTCGGCAAAAATACTCATAAAAGGCGAAGGCGTTACGGTGAAAAAAGTGGCTGATAACGTAAGTGTATTAAAAGGCAGCGATACATATCTGAAAGGAAGCTCGGAGCTTATCAAAAAGAAGAATGAATTTTCGGACAAGGTTGTAAAGGTTGTGTCAGCTGATGACAAAATCCGAAAGATTATACTTCCGAAGCCGCTGAATTACGGCGAAACCGGAAGCGATACGGAATTTAATGTTCTTGAAAAAAGAAAATATACAACACGAGGTGCGATACTCGACGACTTGTATATGATAAATTCGGACGCCGCTGTTTTCACAATTCCCCATGATACGACAGATTATAAAAACTACGGTATCGGTACCAGAAAAAGCGTAACCTTTACCGAAAGTAATTTTGAATGTGAGGTATACGGGATTGACGAGAACTATAAAGCTTCGGCTATGCTTGTAAGAAAGGCTGCTGCGGGAAGCGCTTCAATCAAAGCAGACGGTAACATTTTTGTTGTCGAAAAGCTCACGCCGACGATGATTGACGAAGATGAAGAAACCCTCAAAATAAGCGGTATGATGTCGGGCAAGATAACCGAATTTACATTTAAGGAAGCGGACATGAAATCAATGACATGGGATGATGATTATCCGAATGCGTCTGCGAGAAAACGAAGTCTTGCCGCAAATGAACTCGAATCGGGCGACATTCTTCTTATTACGGCAGAAGAAGGAATAATTCAATCGTTCAGAGTATTGCTCGACTTCAGCAAAGACGATGATTTTGCATGCAGTGCCGCCGATGAACATTCGGACGGAATATACTGGACCGTATCATATCCGTTTGCTGCAAAAGCAAGCATTTACACATGGGGCAGAATCGGCGAAAAAAATAAAGAATATATCAAATTCAATGTTTCCGGAGTGGATAAAAATATATTTTTACAGCGTTTAAGCAATGTTTATCTGGCGGATACGGAAAAACGCAAGATAACTAAAATCAGCTCACGCGACAAAGAAGTAACAGCAGGCAGACGTGCATTTTTGTTCTACAGCTGGGGCAGTGAGCGTGATCTGGTAATTTATAAATAAAAAGGAGCGGTAAAAAATGAAAAAGAAAATCAGTCTGGCAATTGTATTTTTAATGGTAATCTCGGCATTAAACTCTGCGGTTTTTGCGGCGGGAAGCAGAATAAACGCATTGTATTTTACTAAAATGACAATGCAGCAAAGCGGCGGAAGCAATATGGATATGCTTGCGCACTTATACGACAATAATGTCGGTGATGCATATGCGGTAGCTTTTGCAAAAGCGAAGAGCGCCGAATTTACCGAGGCGGATTGCATTGATATGCACCTGTCCCGACAATCTGCTGTCGAAAGTATCGTTTTTTGGGTAAGAAGCGACCGTATTGCGAATCAGGGGCTTTCGAAAGTAAGGATAGATTATATGGACGAAACGGACGGCACATACAAAACTGCCGTTGATAATTATGAACTTTCCTACAACGACAAGGAAGCAACCGTCGCATTCGAAGCGAATATTGTAACGTCAAAATTTAAAATCTATTTTCAGGGTGCACCGAGAGAATGGGGAAACATCAGATTAGACGAACTCTATGCCGTAGGAACTCCGACGGGTGAAAAAATAAATAACGGAAACCTGCTTTATAACGCTTCCGTTACTCCCGTGACCGTTCCGAGCGATTGGAGAATATCAGGTATAAATGACGGCACAATAGAAGATGCATTGCTTTCAGAATATACACCGAGTGAAGAAAATCCGTATATTATAGATTTTGATTTCGGTGCGGATATGTATAATGTTACGGGCATAGATATAATAACTCAATACCCGGTAGAATCCGGAATCAGAGCGGCGAAGCTCAAATATTACGATGACGGAGCATGGCAGACCGCACAGAATATCAGCTTTCCCAGAACGGCAAGACTTGATAAAAATGATGCATACGACGAGGTGAATCTCTCCTCCACTGCACTGTCGAGCAAATTCAGGCTTGAAATTACGGACGCTGCAATGACTTGGGGAACATTCAGAATTAATGAGCTTATATTCAAAGGAACAAAATTTGTTCCGGAAAATGTAGGAATCGGCGGACTTGTAACAACAACGGCATCCGGCGATATTGAGGCAAATAACATTACGGACGGTGACGAAGAAACTTCCGTTACGGTATCTGCTCCGAGTTATCCCGAAGTATTCGATATTTTATACAACAAAGCCATTATAGAAACAACCGGTATGGCTATTGTGAGTGCGGATGAATCCGTAAAAAATGTTGATATCGAATATTTATCGTCAAGCGGAATGAAAACGCTCAAATCCGATCTTGAGCTTGAATATTCGGACGGAAAAGCGAGCATTGATTTCGGAGAAAAAATCACAACATCAAAGATAAGAGTAAAAGTAAACGGTGCAACCGGCACAGGCTTCAAGATAAACGAAATTCCTGTATACGGAAAAAAGACGGAAGCGGTCGGAAAGAAAGTAAGCGCACTTTATTTTACACCGATGCAAACAAACGTCGGCGATCAGGGGTTTAATGATTTGAGAAAATTCGGCGATGGTTATGCCGGTATGTACAACACCGTTGTATTATCCAAAAACAAAAACGAAGCGTTTACGGCAAATGATTATATTGAAATTTACAATACGTATAAATCTTATGTAAACGGTATATACATGGCAATTATAAACAACGGTATGGCATACGACAATCAAAGAATATCAAAGGTTCGGATAGACGCCCTGAACGATGAAACGGGAAAATGGGAAACTCTTGTTGACAATTATGATGTTGATTATGTATTGGGCACGGGAAAATGGGACGATAAAACACCAAATGGTTCTATATATGAGGCAAATATTGTATTTCCGAAAACGGTTTCCGCAACGAATTTTAAAATATATCCTACGGAAGCAGTGAGAACGTGGAACAACATTATGATAAGCGAAATGTATACATACGGAACAACAAGCGAAACAGGTGTTGTAAACAACGGAAACCTGCTTTATAACAACGTTACCGTAACGGCTGAGTCGATTGATATGAAAAACAATCTTAACAAAGGTTATATAGGCTGGCCCGGACTTTCGGCGAAGATTCCGAGTGAAACAGAACCGTATAATATAGATTTTGATTTCGGAAACAAATGGTACAGCGTAGACGAAATTGAACTCATAACACAATTTCCGAATAACTCCGGAATAGAAAAAGGCTCATTCAAATATTATACAGACAACGGATATGTAACGGCAAAGAAATTTGATTTTAAGCGTACCGTGCCCAGTGATGCCGTAAATCATTATTTTGTTGCAAACGATGCACGCGATGTTATCAAGTTTGAATTGCCGATGAAATCAAACAAATTCAGAATCGAAATCACTGAGGCTATGCTTGCATGGGGCAAGTTCCGTATAAACGAGGTTATATTCCGCGGCAAAGAAATTACTGAAGAAATGGCTAAAAATGCAGCTGACGAAGCATATGTGTATACAACATTAAAGAGTGCGGATTCGCTTTCCAATCTTACTGACTCAAATGCGGAAACAACGTTTACGGCGCATAGTGAGGGAAATGAAATCATAGAGCTTTATATGACAAACAAAGCAGCCGAAATTTCCAAAATACTGTTTGCCGGCGGCGAAAGTGCACCGAAAAATATAAAAGCGGAAGCATATACGGGCGGCAAATGGCAGACGATTGCAGAAAATACGGCACTTGAATATACAGACGGCAAAGCCGAAATCGTACTTGAATCTGCCGTAAAAACAAGCAGGGTTCGTCTGACGGTAGGAGATACGGGTACAATATCTTTGGGAAGCATAAACCTCCTCGGCAGTTCACAGGCATATGCACGCAGCATAGGCACGGCAAATCAGGCACCGAATGCGGAAATATCAACGGATGCGGCATCGGAAACACCGGTTTCATACCTGAATGACGGCAACGATGAAACAATATTTGTATCAGCGGAAAAACCGCAGGTTGAATTTAAGATGCCGGGGTATTTCGGACTTGATAAGATTGTTATTAAATCCGATGATGTAACGTTGTTTGACCTTAAAATCAAAGACGAGAACGGAGCGTGGATTACAATACTCGATAACTGCATAAATACCGCAGGCGAATATCTGCTGCCGCAGAGAACCGTATCAAAGGATTTCAAAATAGCGGTTACAAAATCCGGTGACAATGTTTCGATAAAAGAAATTGAGCTTGTGGGCGAATGCTGCGGCCGTTATCCCCTGTCGATAAAAATTGCCGATGTTGCAAGAACTTCAGAAGTCGTAACCGTAAGTGCAGACATAACAAATATACAGGCTAAGTCGGAAAAAGCAATCGTAATCGCCGCAGTTTACGAAAAAACAAGCGGAAAACTTCTCGGAGTTGAAAACAGCACGGTTTCTCTCGGCAATTATGAAACAGCAAGAACTGTAATCAGACCTGCCGTAAGCCTTGAACACGATGAAATTACAGTAAAGGCATTTGCCTTTGAAAACCTCGGCAGTATCTTGCCGAGCGGTGTTTCGGATATCAAATAATCAACTGATGAAAGGTAAATTAGGTGATTTATGGTGAAAAAATTTTTATATATACTGCTGTCGGCTCTAATGCTGACAACCGGTATAGTTACAAGCTTTGGGGCGGAAACGCCCCTGAGCGTAATATACTTTACAAATATGAATCTGCAAAACGGTTTTAACAATATGTCGAGATTGACGGACGGAATCTATACAAACTCCCCAATAGTAGTCCCGGTATCGGCAAGTGCCGAATTGGACGATTCATATTATATCGAAGGCTTTTTTGCGGGAAACATTGTTAAGCTTTCATCTGTGGAAGTAGGCTGTTGGGAAAATCAGATAGGTAAACAGGATATTACAAAAGTAAGAATAGACCGGTATAATTCAAAAGACAGGCAATGGGAAACCGTCATAGACAGCCGGGAACTTGAATGGAATGCGGACAGGGCGGAAATCCGGCTTCCCGAAGAAATTTATACCGCAGCAGTGAGATTCTATATTCAGGATGCCAACAGAATATGGAACAACTTCCGTATTGAAGAGCTTCGTATGTTCGGTACGGTAGAAGGAACTGTTGAAAATATTTCAAATGAAGCTTCCTCAAAGATTGATTTCGGCTTGCAAAGCGGAACGGAAGCAAGCTTGTGCGACGGCAATTTCTTAACGGAAATTGTGAGTACTGCAGGAACAAAACCCACCGCAGAAACTCCTTTAAGCGTTACGCTCGATTACGGCGAGGTTCCGTATAAGATAGACAACATGATTATCGGCGAAAGATTCGGTCGTGATGCGGGAATCACCGAAGCGGATATTTATTATAAAACATACGGTATATGGAAAAAGCTTAAAAGCGTAAGTTTTTCATACGGCAAAGGATATTCGACGGATAATTACGAGATTGCGGAAACCGAGATAGGCATTGAGGCAAGCGGAATAAAACTTGTTATAACAAATGCAAATACATCGTGGAACAATTTCCGTATAGGCGAAATACTGCTTAAAGGCGTTAAATCAGAGTCAAGCATATCGGAGATTACAAATAACGCAAAGATTACATATCCCGAAAGCAAGATTCTCCCCTATACCGTAAGCATCGAAGCCGAATATGCATTTGAACCCAAGGCATTAAAATTATCATGCTCGGGCGTCAGCGGTGCGGAAGCCGGACTTAATATCGGCGGCAGCTTTGTAACGCTTTCGGAATGTTATGATTTCAGCGAAAACGAGCCGGCCATATTGGAATTTGCGGAGGGTATCGAAACAGATGTTATTGAACTTAAAATAATTTCGGCAGACGAAAATTTCAGTATTGATGATTTGGCATTGTACGGCGAAAACATAAGCGACAAAGTAAATCCGCTGATAAACACTTTCAAAGAAAGCGGAAAATATTCCGATTACGAAGCGGCGATTTCCGCTGCCGAAAGTATAAAGCACGAAAAAACAAAAGCAAAGCTTACGGAGGAAATAGAAGCAAAAGCGGACGAACAACGGGGAAAACAGCAAATCGGTGCGGAATTTGAAGCAAAGACAGGTAAGCTGACGATAAACGGATATTTATTCACTGCCGAATCGGACAATATGACTGTTCGTATAAAGGGAGAAAACAGCGAATCCGATATTGCTGCGGTCGTTGACGAAAACGGAAATATGAGCCTTGAAACCGATTTTTCTTCAAATCCGACCGGGAAATACACCATATCCGTAACGCTCGGAGAAAAAGAATTTACGGCGGAATTTATCAAACGTGAGGTTTATAGCGGAAATGATATTTTATCATTTTCCATAGACGGCGTGACCGCTTCCGTTTCGGAAAAAAGCATAACACTTACATTACCGTCTTACGGAACATTGAAAGACCGCATTGCCGTATTCAAGCTTTCTGACGGAGCAGACGCCGAATGTGACGGCAAAAAGCTTATAAGCGGCGAAACACCGCTTGATTACACTTCGTCAAAGGACTTTAAAATCACTGCCGAAAACGGCGAAAGCAAAGTATATACCGTTACCGCAAAGCTGGCAAAAGCTTCTGTATCGGGCGGCGGCTCCGGCGGTGGCGGAGGTTCTAAGGGGTCTAAAACGAATATGGATATAGTTCTTCCCACAGTGCCTGTAAAACCTGCCGAATCCGAAAGATTTGCCGATGTCACAAAAACGCATTGGGCATATGAATATATAGAGGAAATGGCGAAAGACAAAATAGTAAACGGTTGGGAAAATAATTTATTTTATCCGGACAAAAACATAAAACGGGAAGAATTTGTGAAAATTCTTACAGGAATATTAAACCTCAAACCGATTGACGGAGATATATTCAAGGACGCATCCGAAAACTGGAGCAGCGGATATATAAACACAGCTTATCAAAATAAGCTTGTAACGGGAATAAGTGACAATACCTTCGGTATAGGTCTGGATATTTCAAGAGAAGATATGGCGGTTATAATATACAGAAGTCTGCCGGACAATCTTAGAAATACCGATATAAGCAAAGCCGAAAAGTTCGCAGACGACGGCGATATTTCCGATTATGCAAAAACGGCGGTATACACGCTGAAAGCTTTGGATATATTGAACGGATTCGACGGAAGGTTTAATCCCAAGGCAGGCGCTTCGAGAGCGGAAGCCGTTAAGATGTTGTATTCAAGGAGGAAAATATGAAACGTACAATTACATTAATTTTGGCTTCTATGCTGATTATATGCACACTCGGCATATACGCATACGCCGCAGAAACCAATATCATAAAATCGGCTAAAATTACAACGGATATTCCGCCGAAAAGCGGATATCCGATAGAACGTATAGCGGACGGAAAGACAAATACGCCCGGCGTTTCCGATAACAAGCTTGAATCATATTCGTTTCCGTATTATATAGAGCTTGATTTCGGAGGATATACCGCAGAGCTGTCCAAGCTTAAAATATATACGATGTACGGCTTAAACTCCGGTATAACAAATTTTGATGTTGCCGTTATGAAGGACGGTGAATGGAATACCGTCCGAAAAAGCATTGAATTGAAATGGGATACTTCCCTACCGACTCCGGAAGAACGTACAATATATTTTACGGAAAAGCCTACCGCAGAAAAATACCGCCTTATAATAAACAACGCAACGTTAACCTGGAATGAGTTTCGTATAGACGAACTCGAATTTTACGGCAGTATTAACGGTGTGGCGGATAAAAAGGATATTTCAGCATTTAAAGCGCCGTATCTTTTAAAATCTTCAAGCGGAAACACGACACTTCCAAAAACGATACAGATAAAGACCAAAAGCGGTGAAGAAGCGGAACTGAATGTGAATTGGGACAATAATACATTAGATTCCGAGGGAGTTTATTCCGTAAGCGGTACTATTGATTATTATACCGAAAAGCCGAAAGCACTCGTTGATGTTTACAACATAAACAGGGATATAAGTGTGTACAGCGGCAACTGGGCATACGAAACGATAAAGAAATCGGTTCAAATCGGGCTTTTGGGCAGTATCGACCTTAGCGGTACAAAAGATTTTACATGCCGTGATGCTGCACTTATAATGTTCCGCAAAGGCAAAATAGATATGCAATTTATATCGGAAAATTATACCGAACCCGAATATCCTATATATTCGTCGATTAAGCAAGCCGGTTTGTTCGACGGAATTATAAACGGAGATTTTGTGCCGTCACGCACATTGACAAGACTGGAAGCTGTAAAGCTTATTACAAAGTATTCCGCTATGACCGGAATTTCAAAGACTACCGAATGTGATATGGCATATACGGATATAGCAAATCTTTCGGCGGCGGATAAGGAAGTATTGAAAACTGCATATGAATACGGACTCATAAGGAATGCTGCGGTATTCAGACCGAACGACAAGATAACGCTCGGTGAATTCTTGTCTATTGCTCCGCAGAAAAGCGGAACCGATGGATATATAGAAAAAGAATATACGGACAACGGCAAGGTCTTGAAAAATCCGTATATGGGCTTCTTCTCATATTACACGGACAACGGTACTTTGAAATATGATGTGGATTACCCGAACAGCGAATATTTCACATCGGTTACGGGACTTACAAGCGTATATATAAGAACGCCGTGGGCATTTTTCCAGCCGAGTAAGGATGTATACGATTTCAGCCTAATAGACGCAATGATAGAAAAATTCAAGCGTGTAGGATATCAGATTTGTTTAAGAATAACCGCCTCCGAAACGGGCGATGAATATGCGACACCCAAATGGGTATTTGAAGAAGGCGCGGCAGAGTATCGCTGGGATACCTCAAAAGGAGGACCGACATCTTCGGGCGGGGCTGTTGCACCGGAGTATGATGACCCGATATTTCTTGAATATTTGGAACAGTTCATTGCAGAGCTTGCGAAAAGATACGACGGAAACCCGAATATTTCCTTCCTCGACGTCGGAACATTGGGCGTATGGGGCGAGGGACATACCTCGAACAGCGGCTATGAAATATCGGAAACCGCCGTGCGTGCGCAGCTTGATATATACAGCAAATATTTCAAGAAAACAAAAGTAGTTTTCATGGATAATACACATAAATTTTTAAATGTAAAGGATTATGCGATAGAAAAAGGATTCGGTTACAGAAACGATTCATTTACCGGTTCATTCGACCAGGCACCGTACTGGACACGCGACAGACTTGAAAGGCTCGAGGGATTTTGGCAGCAGGCACCCGTCGCAATGGAACTTTGTCACTATGATTGGATGGTCAGCAACGACTATTGGAAAGGCGGAGAGGGTCTCTACGATTTAATTTGGGATAATCATGCCTCATATCTCGGATTGCACGGCTATTCTCTTGAAATGGAAAAGGGAAACCACGATTTATTTGAAAAGCTCAGCCGCAGAATCGGTTATAGGATTTTACCCGAACAGGTATCGCTTTCGGCAAAAGCAGTAAAAGCCGGCAATCTTTCATTAAAGGCAATGTGGAAAAACCTCGGCGTTGCCCCGTGCTACGAGGGTGCATATCCGGCGATTACACTCAAGGACAAGGACGGAAATATAGTATCCGTAATGGTGGATTCCGATTTTAACGTAAATGCACTCGGCGTCGCTCCCGAAGGGGCGGCGGAAGGCGTAATGGAAGAAAACAATTTCAAGCTGCACGCACTTTTACCCGGAGGGATATATGAAGCATACTTATCACTCGGCAGCTTAAGCGGAACACCGGAAATCGCCATGCCGATAGACGGAGATGACGGCGAAAGACGTTATTATCTCGGTGACGTTACGGTTGTCAGCGATTATAAGGTTTCGGCAGTTAAGAATGCGGATAATTCACTTGAACTTACGTTTGATGTTCATGACACGTGCGGAAGCTACTCGTATTTTTGGCCGCAAATCACTTTCTTCGACGCATCTAAGGGTGAACGGGGATTGGCGGCGGATTATACGCTGAGTCTGCGTGATTTGCATCAGAATTTCCAAACTGCGGTGACAAACAAATCGAAATACACCTGTAGTGCGGAGATAAAAGCATCTCAAAGCATGGCAGGAAAAACGTATAACGTATATTACAGTATGCATAATTTAGCAAAAGGAGATACGGTAGGAATGATGCTTAGTGACAACGGACGTTATTGTCCTATCGGTACGGCATCGTTTGACGAAAATCTCAACATGACGTTTATACCGGCAAACTAAAAAAGTATCATGCACTATCCTCAAAGTGATTTTGTGCGATAGTGCATGAGTTTATCCCGGAGGTATATAAAGATGAAATATGAAATATTTAACGGCAATGAATTTATATATGAAAATTCCTGCGGAAGTGCAGAAGCCCCGAAACTTTATTCCGCAAGAAATTCTTTCTGCGGTATGCAGATTAAAATATATTCGAACGGCAAGATAAGACTTTATACCGAAAACTCAAATATTAAGTCCGAAATTTTCAGACTGCTTCCCGTGAGGGTAAACAGAAATTCGGATTATACCGATGTTCTCGATACCGAACAGACAAGCCGAGAGGAAATGAAAAAATATTATACGGCACAAGCTCCGTTTATTGTATACGACCCTATTGTGCCTCTTGAAAACAATTGTGCGGAATGTAACGAAGCATTGTACATATATATTCGGTTTGAAATTCCGAAAGAACTTTTTCCCGGAACATACACAGGAAATTTTGTAATCGAAAGCAACGAAGAAACCGAAAAAATTCCGTTCAATATAACGGTTTACAATGCATGCGTAAATGATAAGCCTAAATTCAATCTGATTCATTGGTGGGGTATGCCGCAGATGTCGGACAAGAATTTTGATTTTCTGAATGATTTGGACGATATAATAAAGCTTGCAAGATATTCTCATCAGAATTATATTAATTTGTTCGGCAGGCTGTTTTCGTTTAAAGGTGGGAAATTTGACTTTACACTTGTCGAAAAATATATAAAAAAGCTTCTCGATATGGGGTTTGAAAAAATAGAATCACCGCAACTTACAAGTATATACAAATCCGTAATCGAACCTATAGCAAAGTGCGGTATTGACAGCGAAGCAGGCTGTATGCTTACGGAACGTTTTCTGAGGGAATGGTACGGATGTCTTGAGAAAAACGGCTGGACGAAAATCACAATACAGCACGTATTTGACGAGCCTAAGGAAAAAGATATCCCGAGATACAAGCATTTTGCAGAGCTGATACACAAAAATATGCCGGGCATACCGACGGCAGACGCAATTTTGACCGACAAAGCGCTTGAATTTGCCGATATAGCAATACCTACAACGAGATTTTATCAATTAAACAAAGAAATTTACCGGAATTTCCGCAAAAACGGCGGCAAGCTGTGGCTGTATACGTGCTGCTGGCCGAGTGCCCCGTATCTCAACAGATTTCTTGATATGCCGCTGCTGAGCGTAAGGTTTATTCATTGGCTGTGTTTCAGGGAGAATGTAGACGGCTATCTGCATTGGGGATTTTGCACCGGTGTTAAAGGCAATGACGTATACTTAAATCCCTCTGTCAAATTCAAAGAATTCGGCGTAGACAGCGAGCAGTATCTGCCTGCCGGCGATACCAACATAGTATATCCGTATAACGGCGGTTTCATAGGCAGTATGCGCCTTGAGGCGCTGCGTGCCGGCATTGAAGACTTTGATTTGTTTACACAATTGGGCGAAAAATCAAAACGTATAATAAACAGCTGTGTTACGGAAAACATGACAGGAATATATGACATAAAAAACTTTGATGAAGCGTTAAAAAATCTTCTGGAGGAACTGAAATGACAGAAAAATACTACGAAAACCCTGCGATAACCGGAGTAAACAAGTGCGAATACAGAGCATGGTTCATACCGTATACGGATATAGAAACGGCACTTTGCGGAAGTTTCGGACTTTCCGAAGCATATCTATCCTTAAACGGTTGCTGGGATTTTAAATATTATGCCACGATAGCAGACGCTTTCGGCGAATTTGACTGCGGTTTTGAAAATACCGAATTTACCGAAAAAACAGATGTTCCGTCGGTATGGCAAATGAATGGTTATGACAGGCTACAATATGTAAACTATCTTTATCCGTATCCGTGCAATCCGCCATATACGGCTTCCGACAATCCGGTGGGAATATACAGGCGAAGCCTTTACATATCGGGCAAAAGATTGAAAAAGAAAAACCATATTGTATTTGAGGGTGTAAATTCCTGCTTTTATTTATATATAAACGGCAAATTTGCAGGCTTTTCAAAAAGCAGCAGAGCAATGGCGGAGTTTGATATTTCGGATTTTTTGACTGTCGGCGAAAACACCGTGACGGTTGCTGTGCTGAAATGGTGTGACGGGTCTTATATGGAAGATCAGGACACATGGCGTTTTTCGGGAATTTATCGTGATATATATTTGCTGAGTCGCGAAGAGGATTATATTGAGGACGTATATATCAAAACGGATACGAAAAGCTTTGAGTGTGAAATAAAATCCGGCGGAAAGAAGTTTGAAATATTGCTTTTTGACGCCGAAAACAAATGTATCGACAGGTTTGAAACAACAGAGAAAAATTTCAAATCGGATATGGACAATCCGATTTTGTGGAACGAGGACAATCCGTATTTATATACTCTTATAATAAAGAACGGAAACGAATATTTGCGATTTAAGATAGGATTCAGAAAAATCGAAATAAAAAACAGTGTGTTTATGCTGAACGGCAAAGCCGTAAAATTCAAGGGCGTAAATCGCCATGATTTCAGCTGCAAATTCGGTACGGCGGTAAATTACGAGGATATGGAGCATGACATAATTCTTATGAAGCAGCACAATATAAACGCTGTCAGAACATCTCACTATCCGAATGCCCCGCGTTTCTTGGAATTGTGCGACGAATACGGTATATACGTTACAGATGAGGCGGATATAGAAACTCACGGCGGCGACTGGGCAGGCAGATATGATACGCTTACCTCCGATAAGGAGTGGACTCACGCTTTTGTTGACAGAATGAAAAGTCTTGTTGAAAGAGATAAGAATCATGCCTGTGTTTTAATCTGGAGTCTTGGCAACGAATCGGGATATGGAGTCAATCATATCGAAATGGCGAAATGGGCAAAGCAGCGTGACGGCAGACCGCTAATATATGAGAATATGACAAGACAGCGGCTCGGACTGGACGACAGCATCTTTGACATTTACGGCATACCGATGTATACAAGTCCGCAATATCTTGAGAAATTTGTGCGCAGCAGAAAAGATAAAAGACCGGTACTGCTTATCGAGTATGCTCATGCAATGGGCAACGGCCCCGGAGATTTTAAAGATTATTTCAACGTATTTTATAAATACAAACAGCTGATGGGCGGATTCGTATGGGAATGGTGTGACCAGCTCATATATACCGGTGAGGAAAACGGAAAAAGTGCGTATAAGTACGGCGGTGATTTCGGTGATTATCCCAATGACGGAAATTTCTGTGCCGACGGAATGGTTACTGCGGACAAAAAGCCCAATATCGGTCTTATGGAATATAAGCAGGCAGCTTCTCCGATACAAATATGTCATGACGGTGAAATTAAGCTTATAAACCGTTCAAACTTCTCCGATTTGAGCGAATATCTGCTTGTATACGAATGTATTGAAAACGAGTGTATAAAATCCGAGGAAACGCTGAATATTAAGCTTGCTCCCGGCAGAACAAAGCTTTTGGATATGCCGCAGAACTGTGACAGAATAAATATCAGGCTGCACAGAAAACACAGTACACGGTGGTGCGGAATGTATCACAATGCAGGCGAATATCAGATTGTATTGAAAAACAATTCGGAACGCACTCTCCCCCATTCCGCTTCTGATATATCATATTCGGAAACGGAGCGGGAAATAAACATCGCAGGCGAAAGCTTTAATTATACCTTTGACAAGTATTACGGCGGATTTTCAAAAATTGAATTTAACGGCACGGAAATGATTGGCAAAACCACACGGTTTGAAATATGGCGTGCACCCATAGATAACGATGTACCGATGCTTGAAAAGTGGAAACAACATTTTTACGATACCGCTTCACAAAAAGTATATTCCTGCATAGTTTCGGAAACCGAAAAAGGTATTGAAATTAAAACGGTTATGTCCTTGTGTACTCTTGTAAGAGCGCCCGTGTTTAAAATCGAAATGATAAACAAAATAGAGCCGAACGGCAAGATTCATTTCAATATTTGTGCGGTTAAAACAGAGATAACAAAAGAAGCAAATATGTATATGCCGAGGTTCGGTCTGGAGCTTGTAATGCCGAAAGGGAACGAATACGTGAAATATTTCGGTCGGGGTGAAAATGAAAGCTATATTGACAAAAAGCTTTCGTCAAAGCTTGGCGTATATTCGGCAGAGGTCGGCGAACTGTTTACGGATTATGTACGGCCGCAGGAAAGCGGAAGTCATGCGGAAACAAAATGGTTCTATGTCGGCAGACATAACGGTGTGGGTTTATATGCGGAATCTGCACGGGAATTTTCGTTTAATGCGTCGCATTATCATATATGTGAGCTTGAAGCAAAAAAACATAATACGGAGCTTATCCCTGCGGAAGAAACGATTATATATATCGATTATAAAATGAGCGGAGTCGGGTCGTGCATATGCGGTCCGAGTTTGAAGAATGAATACAGATTTAATGATGAAAAATTTGAATTTGATTTTTCTGTCACTCCGATAAACAGATTCGGGGTATTGTAGAAAGGATTTGGGAAAATGAGTTTAATTGACAGATATGTAAAGGAAACTGGCGGCGAGCTTGAAATAAGCGCTTCATCACGGATAAATACAGAAGATTCGGTGATAAATCAGCTTTTGCAAAACAAATTGTATACTTCAAAAAGCGGTGCAGATATTAATTTTATAAAAGAAGTTCCGTCTGATATAATCGGAAAACTCGGGAATATATACAAACCCAATGACGAGGGATATATAATAGAAATCGGTGACAATTCGGTAAATATATATTCCCTGACGGAAAGAGGACTGTTTTTTGCGGCGAATGCACTTGTCCGCCATACGAATTGCGGGATAATTAAAAAAGGGATGATTTACAATTATCCGTTAAAGCCGATAAGAGGTGCAAAAGTCTATATTCCCGCAAGAAAAGATATTGAATATTTCAAAGAATTTATAGATTTCTGTTCATATTACGGATATAATACGCTTATGTTGGAAATAGGCGGAGCTATGCAATATGAACGCCATCCGGAAATAAACACCGCATGGGAAAAATATTGCGAAAAGTTCAACGATTATCAGGGACAAAGCCTTGACATTCAGAATGCACCGAGATGGGCAAGAAATTCAATACATATGGAAAACGGCGGCGGAAGCTTTCTCCGCAAAGACGAGCTTCGTGAACTTATCGATTATGTAAAGGCAAGACATATCGAGATTATTCCGGAGGTTCCGCTGTTATCTCACAGCGATTATATCCTGGCGGCACATCCGGAGCTCCGGGAGCGAAAAGAGGACGATTTGCCCGATACATACTGCCCGTCAAATCTGGATGTATATAAAATAGTTTTTGATATTTTGGACGAAGTAACGGAGCTGTTTAAGCCTAAAATGATAAATATAGGACATGATGAATATTTCTCCGTTGCACTGTGCGAAAAGTGCCGCAAAAAGGATCCGGCAAGAATTTTTGCCGATGACATAATGAAAATAAAAGCATACTTAGATAAGTATAATGTGAAAACCATGATGTGGTCGGAAATGCTGCTTAATGCTATCGGGAAACAGGGACAGTCTTGGGGCGGAAGTCATAAATATGTACTTAATATGCGCACAAACGAGTTTTTGGAAGAGCGCCCCGCAACGTATCGTGCAATTGATATGATTTCAAAAGATATAATAATGTTCAACTGGTACTGGAGCATAAGTCCGTCTTATGAAAAGCTGTTCAAGGAAAAGGGATTTGACGCTTTATTCGGCAACTTCTATTCTCTTACATTTAATAATTTTAATGAACGCCTGCCGTATTTCAACGGTATAGTAATATCAAACTGGAGTTCTATGAACAGAGAACATATGCAGAGAAACGGCATTTTTATTAATATGGCGTATGCCGCAAAAATGCTTTGGTGCAGCAATTTTGATGAGGATAAATTCGAAGAGAATTTTATGGAAGCCTCTGATGATATATTCAATTACCGCTTAACGAACGGAAGATATTTGTATATAACTCATTATACAAACGTACACAAAGAACACCCGTCTTTCGTTGACGGATTCATGATTGATAAAAAAGACGATTATCTCGGCCGCTATGTGATAGAATATACAGACGGTACTTCCGATGAGATACCGCTGTATTATAATTTAAACATAGGAACGGGAAAATGCGATTTTGAGAGGTTCCCCGGCGTCGAGCAGGACGGTATGACATTCCCTTCACAGGTGAAAGAAGCAACCTATAGCTGCAAGACAGTAAAAATAGGAGAGCAAATTGCGTATACGTACGCATTTCCGACAGAAAAAGATATAATCGCCGTCAAAAAGGTTGAGGACAGCAAGTACGGCAAAAACATTGAAGTGGAGGAAATCCGCATTAAGGAGTATTTAAAGTGAAAACAGAGATAATAACTATTCCCGGAGCGGAGATTACGGGAGTTAATCCGTTGCCGAAATTCAGAGAAAAGAAAGCAAGACTGCCGAAATGCGGCGACAGCATGACGGAGAAATTAAAAAAGGATTTGGGAGCAAACGTTAAGGTGTTGCCGTATTTGATGCAAGACAGATATTCACGTGAGAAAACGCCGCTGAAAATAAAGGTATGTATCCTTGAGAACGATTATTTAAAGGCTGTATTTATGCCTGAATACGGAGGGCGGCTGTATTCGCTTTTCGATAAAATCAACAACAAAGATTTGGTTATGAAAAATCCCGTTATTCAGCCTGCAAATCTTGCAATACGAAACGCATGGCTTTCCGGCGGCATTGAATGGAATATAGGCTCTCTCGGACATACTTACACTACATGTGACAACGTCTTTGCCGCTTCAATGCATGACGGCAGCGGAAACGAATTTTTGCGCATATATGAATTTGAACGTTGTACAAATGTTTTTTGGCAGATAGATTTTCATTTGCCTAAAAATTCAAAACAGCTCTTTGCTCACGTGAAGATAGTAAATCCGTTTGATGAGGATACCACAACGTATTGGTGGACAAATATTGCCGTTGAGGACAGAGGAAAAACAAGAATTTTGTGTTCGGGAGAGAATGCAATTTTCACAAATAACGTTTTGGAATATGAAAAATTACCGTATACAAGTGCCGTGCCGGGCACAGATATTTCATATCCGAGCAATTTATCAAGAAGCTTTGAATATTTCTTCCAACCAAACGAAAATGCCGAAACCGCATGGGAAGCTGCGGCATATGAGGACGGAAACGTATTTTACGAATGTTCGACTGCTCCGCTGCTGTACCGAAAGCTTTTTTGCTGGGGAAATCATCGGGGAGGCAAACATTGGCAGGAATTTTTATCGCAAAAAGGCAGCGGATATTATGCGGAAATACAGTCCGGTATTGCAAGATCGCAGTTACACGACAAAGTATTGCGTGCCAAAGAGCAGCTGGAGTGGACACAATGCTTCGGTGGCATGAAGCTTGATAAAAATATTTTGCACGACAGCGAATTTCATGAAGCAAATATGTATTTAAACGAAAATTTAAATATACAAAATAAGATTTATGAATACGACAAAGAAATGAGCCGGCTTGCCTGCAATGAGGTTGCGGCGGAGAGTATTATTCATAACGGAAGCGGCTGGGGCGCACTTGAATGTATGCGTATGAATAAAGAAAATGATTCCAAAATACCGGAATCGATGTATTTCCCGAAAAGCACGCTGACTAAAACACAGTATCCGTGGATTTATTTGCTTGAAAACGGAATTATGCCGGAGGAAAGTACGGATAAAATACCGGATTCGTGGCTTGTAAGTCCGAAATGGCTGGAGCTTATGAAAAGAGGCATTGAGCAAAACGGAGGGAAAACGTGGTACAGTATGCTGCATTACGGCACAGCGCTTTATGAGCAATATCCTTGCGGCAAAATTGCTGCGGAAGCTCTGAAATGGGAGAAAAGAGCGGAATTTGAAGCGGAAGCGGAAAATGTGTGGCTTGAATCCGTCAGACTGCGTCCGTCGGTATGGGCATACAGAAATCTTGCTGTTATGCAAAACGACCCCGAAGCCGCCGAAAAATATTATGATAAGGCATTCTCTCTAAATGCCGCAAAATATGATTTTTCTATTGCCGCCGAATATATAGAATTGCTGTGCAAAATGAAAAAATATCAGAAAGCATGGAATCTGTATATGTCTTTGCCGAAGAAAATTCAAACGGCAGACCGTGTAATGATTTGCATTTCAATTGCCGCTGCCGGCTTGAAAAACACCGAATATCTCGAAGAATTTTTCAAGCATGAGCATTTCGGTATTCGCGAAGGTGAAAAAATTCTTACCGATGTATGGTTTAAATACTGTGCAATTCTCCTCGCACGAAAAAGAGGTACTGACAACCCTTCGGAAGAGCAGCTTAGCGAACTCGAAGCGGAAGCAATGAATCTGTGTCCTCCTCCGGAATATATAGATTTCAGAATGACGCTAAATGCCAACGAAAGATACAGAACGGAAGATTAGGAAATTCGGTGCGTGCTTGTTTGGGTACGCACCGATATATTTTTCAAAAAATGAATAAAGCTGTTTTAAATGTTTAAAATAAAACAAGAAAGGAAAGTGATTTTTTGTGAATTTAAACGGAAGCAAAACAGAAGCGAATCTTATGACGGCTTATGCCGGAGAAAGCCAGGCTCGAAACAAGTATACATTTTTTGAAAAACAGGCAAGAAAAGACGGTTACGAGCAAATAGCCGATATATTCAAGGTAACCGCAGACAACGAACTTGCTCATGCAAATATTTGGTTTAAGTATTTAAACGGCGGAGTGGATACTACGAAGGTGAATCTCGAAACAGCGGCGGCAGGCGAGCATTACGAATGGACGGATATGTACAGCAGCTTTGCAAAAACAGCATATGAAGAGGGATTTCGAGAGATAGCCGTACTGTTTGAATACGTTGCGAAAATAGAAAAAGAGCATGAGGAGAGGTTCAAAAAATTGTTAGCAAATATAAATGAGGGTAAAGTATTTGTAAGAGCCGGAGAGCAGGCATGGATATGCCAAAACTGCGGTCATGTACACGTAGGCGGCAGCGCACCGGCAGTTTGCCCCGTATGCTCACACGCACAAAGCTATTTCGAAATAAAAGCCGTAAATTATTAAGAACATAAAGAGGGTGTGGAAAAACGATTTCGTTTTGCTGCACCCTCTTTTGGGGCTTTAGGAAAACAGTGCAGAATGGACAAACTGAGCAAAAGCAATATTTACTTTAGAAATTCGCTCTCGAACGAATTTCAACATGGGTGTTGTCAATTATACTATTATATCGGTATTTTCTTGCTTTATACGGTCTGTGCATTTTTATAAAGCCCCTTTTTTAATATATTCCCTGTATCTTCAAATTCGGCACAGCACCGGACAGCGCATTGTATGTTTTAAATGAAATATTTTTTATATACTCTGTATTTATTGTATTGTGGATATAATTGTCAGAAAAATCCACGACAAAGGTATTTTCCGAAAAATGCGGCATATCTCCCTCGAAATACAAAAGTAAATCCGCCGTTATAACAGGCGAAACAAAGACTGTTATCCCCCACTGTTCAAGTGCTGCCGATACAATGCATTGATTATCGGTCGGAATGAAAAATGTCATATCACGCACGGCGCAGCTTTCGATTATCGCAAGCGTTTTTTGTGTTGAAGCGCATATTGCGATATTTTTGTATCTTGCGAGAAGAAATTCAAGTATTACGGGACTTTCACTTTCGCTGTCTTCAAGGATTTTGTCGATTTTTAAAAAAGCAAGAAGCGGTTTTAATAAAATTCGGTATTTTACGGATAAAAATGTAATACTGCACTCCCCTATTTCTGTTGTTTCCGCCGAAAAAGGACGGCGCATATTCAAATTTCCGTAATCTTTTCGTATAATTGCATAATTCATATAAACCACCTCGCTAAAATATATGAAATATTTAATAAATTTATTAAAAACTATTGCATTTTTGTGCTGACTTGTTGTATAATATATATGTATGGTTAAAATTATCGGAAAACCGATAAAATATAAATTTGAAAGGATAGATTATCATGGCAAAGGTTACAAAAGATACTATTATCATGGACGTATTGAAAATTGACGAGGGAACCGCACCGTTCTTCTTTGAGATAGGAATGCACTGCTTAGGCTGCCCGTCGGCAAGCGGAGAATCAATCGAACAGGCATGCATGGTTCACGGAGTGGACTGTGATGAGCTCGTAAACAAAATCAATAATTATCTTGCAGATAAACAGTAATATCGGAGGAAATAAAAATGCCAACAAAAGTTTTAATAGGCGCTCAGTGGGGCGATGAGGGAAAGGGCAAAATAACCGATATTCTGGCTGCCGATTCTGAGGTAGTCGTTCGTTCTATGGGCGGAAACAACGCCGGTCATACAGTCGAAGCAAACGGTGTAAAATATAAGCTGCACCTTATTCCGTCCGGAATACTTAACAGCAGCACTCTTTGCATCATAGGCAACGGCACGGTTATAGACCCGAAAGCACTGCTTGACGAGTTGAAAATGCTCAAGGACAGAGGCGTTTCGGTCGATAATCTGAAAATTGATTACAGAGCACACGTTATTATGCCGTATCACAGGCTTCTCGACGGACTAAGCGAAAAAGCAAGAGGAAAAGCCGATATAGGCACAACCAAGTCCGGAATAGGTCCTTGCTACATGGATAAAGCGGAAAGAAGCGGTATAAGAATCTATGACCTTATTCATGAAGATATATTCAACGAAAAGGCAAGTGCAAATATAGATTTCAAAAACCGTATTATTTCCGAAATATACGGTGCAGAGCCGATTGACAAAAAAGCCGTTATCGAAGAATATAACGAATATGCAAAGGAAATCGCAAAATATGCCTGCGATACGACCGTTCCGCTTTACGAAGCGGTTAAGGCAAACAAAAAGGTGCTTTTCGAGGGCGCACAGGGAACTCTCCTTGATATCGACCTCGGTACATATCCGTATGTTACATCATCGCACCCGACAACGGGCGGTGCTTGCGTGGGCAGCGGTATCGGTCCTACTTTGATTGACGAATGTATAGGCATTGCAAAGGCTTATACGACAAGAGTCGGCAAAGGTCCGTTCCCGACAGAACTTTTCGACGAAACCGGAGATGCGATAAGAAACAAAGGCGGAGAATTCGGCACAACTACGGGACGTCCCAGACGCTGCGGCTGGCTGGATCTTCTGATTCTTAAATATTCTGTCAGAACAAGCGGTCTTACGTCACTTGTAATAAACAAAATGGATACGCTTTCGGATATAGGCGATTTGAAAATCTGTACGGCTTACAAGAAAAACGGTAAAATCATTACCGAATTTCCTCCTACAATAGAAGAACTCGAAGGCTGCGAGCCTGTTTATGAACAAATGAGCGGTTGGACAGGAGATATAAGCAACATACGCAATTTCGACGAGCTTCCCGAAGCTGCAAAGCAGTATATCTATAAAATCGAGGAAGTTGCAGGCGTAAAAGTATCTATGATAGGCGTAGGTCCGAACCGCACAGAAAATATCATAAAGTAAGGTCGGATTGTATGAATACAAAAAAAGCCGTAATAATAACGGCGATTGTTACTTTTTTTGCGACATCTGCACTCGCTGTCGGTGCATGGTCGGTATATAATTCCGGTGCTCTGTCGATGCTTGGTATCGGAATAAACGGAAGCTATTCCGCTTCGTCCGTTCTGCGTGCCGAAAAAATCATCAAATCCTCTTATTATAAAGATGTTGACGATGCAACTCTTTATAAAGGCGCTTTGCAAGGCATGATGGCATCGCTTAACGACCAGTACAGCTGGTTTGTTGACGAAGGCTCGTATAAGGAGCTGACGCAGGATTTGGGCGGTAAATATACCGGAATCGGCGTAAATGTCACACTTGATACGGAAGACGATCTTATAACCGTTGTATCGCCTATTGAAGATACGCCGGCGTTCAAGGCGGGTATAGCTGCCGGAGATAAAATAATTTCGGTAAACGGAACACCCGTAAGCAAAAGCAATTATCAGGACGCAATAAGCATGATGAGAGGTTCGGGAAACGATGTCGGCGATGAAATCAAGCTTACGATACGCCGTGCCGCTACGGGAGCTGATGAAGAAATGACCTTGAAACGTGAAGAAATCACGTTAAAAACCGTCAAATACAAAATGCTTGACGACAAGGTCGGATATATCAGAATAACAAGCTTTGACGAAAATACGGGCGAAGAATTTACGTCTGCGCTGACGGAGCTTAGCGGCATGAAAGGTCTTGTTATAGATTTGAGAAACAACGGCGGCGGTATGCTTGAGCCTACTCTCAAAATTGCCGATTCTCTGCTTCCGGAAGGACTTATAACATATTTTGAATACAGAAACGGCGAAAAAACCGAATATAAATCCGATGCGGATTATCTCGATATTCCGCTTGCGGTACTTATAAACGGTTCGAGTGCAAGTGCTTCCGAAGTGCTTTCGGGCGCAATCCGTGACCATTCAAGAGGTACGCTGATTGGTGAAAAATCGTTCGGAAAAGGTATTGTTCAGTCAATTCTGCCGTTCATGAAAACCAAAAACGGAGAAACTGCTATATACATTACAACTTCGAGATATTTCACTCCGAGCGGAGAATGTATACACGGACAGGGAATTTCTCCGGATATTCAGGTTCCTATGCCGGAAGAATATGCAAATATGTCTTTTGATGAGCTGACGCTCGACCAGGACGCACAGCTTGAAGCGGCATACACCGATGTTTTATCGAAAATACAATAAAATAATACCAAAAGCTTCGGCAGCCAAACATTATTTGTTCGGCTGCCGAAATCTTTTTACATTATTTTATTATTTTATCCGCTGGACACAACGGAATCGCACATTGTTCGTTTTCCCAAAGCATAGCGCGAATTTCCTTTGCGTTGCTTGTGTTCAGTCCGAGAGTTTCAAGTGATATATCGGCTGCGTTTTCTTTTTTTGTAAGCTCAAGCTTTTTCACATCTATAACCGAACCGTTATTTCTGTAGCTTGCAACAGTCAAAACGCCTGTTCTGCCGTTGCCGTCGGCACTAAGTTTTGTAATCCCGTCGCTGTTCTCGGTAAGCTTAACATATGCACCGTCAAGCTTAACCGACTGCGTTGGATAGACAGGAGTAATTCCGTCCGAACCGTCCCAAAGCATAGCGCGGATTTCATCTGCATACCTTATATTAAGACCGAGATTTTCGACAGAATCCGAAATCGAATTGCTATCGGTTTTCAGTTCAATTTTCCTTACGTCAACAAGCTTTCCGCCGTTATATGCGGCAAGCATGAGAACACAGTATTTTCCGTTTCCGTCTGCCGATACATTAATTGCCGAACCGTTGTATTTCAATTCAACTGTCGGAGATTGCTTGCCGGCTTCTTTTCCTATTACAACCTTTGTCGCATATGCTTCGTAATCCGATGGCGAACCGATATAGCAGGTATTGGAATTGATTGTATCGGGTTTAATAATTTCCGAATCGGCAGGAGTTGTTCCCTTCAGAAACTTCATGCCGTTGCACAGTTCAATTTCATTTGCTTCTACCGTTGATTTTCCGGCTATTTGAATATTGCCGCCCTCAAAGCTTATTTTCCCGCTTGAAGCATACATACCTACGCTATCTGATCGAATATTTATATTGCCGGTATCACCGCATATTGTAATATTGTTTGCGGCACTGATTATTGCGGCACTGTCTTTGTTCATGTTTTCTATGTCGGCGGTTACTTCATTAAATAAAATATCTTCTCCCGCATATACAGCTGTATCGCTTGATGAAATCTTTAATTTGGAATTTTCGATTGTCTGTTTATTTTCGGCATACAAAGCGTATCGCTCTGTTTCAATATTAAGCTCTGCATCGGATATTGTTAAATTACCCGTAGAAGCATAAACGCCTGTTTTGAATCCCTTATTATTGTTTGTTACAATCTCCAATGTTCCTCTGCCACTGATTTTCAGGCTTCCTACCGAATATACCGCCGTGCCTTTATATTCTGCATTGCCCGATTCTGTATCTTGTACGGAAATATCATACTTCGCCGATGTAGGCTCTGCTTTTAATTTTGAAACGGAAACTTCTTCCGCACTTGTTGTCTTGACAGGTATTCTGTTTGATGACGAATGTGCGGGCGGTGCACTGACGCGCGGCTTCACAGTCCTTGATATAGTGTTTTTGCCGTTCAGAACAATCTCCAGATCATCATTGCAATATATGCTGTAATTATCAGCATTTATAATATTTGCATTGTTAAGGGTAATCCGCATATACCGTTCATTATTTTCCTCGACAACACGCTCTATTATTATTTCTGCTTTTTCTATATTGCAGCTAAGTATACCAAGCGTATCATCATAGCTAAAGCCGTATTTTTTGTTGTCCTCAAGCGTAGTACCTATAAATTCAACAAGGTTAACATCACCAACCATCACAGTGCTTATATCCGACCAGAATGCAGCATTGCCATAGCTGATATAACCTTTCTTACCGGTCAGCTTCGTTATCGTTTTACCGTCAACAGTAAACGAATTTATATTTGATAAAATATTGCTGCCCGAGTAGGCCTCCAATTCTGCGGCAGCACCGTCAACTGTTGTAAATGCCACATCATATGCATTTATATTACCTATTGTATTTTTGCCTTTTAGTGTAATATTCAGTAACGCATGGCCTCTCATATATATTTGTTTAACGCTTGCATTATCGAGAACTATATTTAAATCTCCCGAAAAGTCAATGTTACTTATATTTTGGGCAGCATCCGAAATCGTAAGTGTATTTGTATTGCTGTCATATTCAACTCCGGTAAGAGTTTCGCCGTTAAATATATCGTAATATTTGTTGTCAACACGCACAGAGATACTCGTTATCGGATTGCTGCTTGACATCGGATTTTCGGCACTGCCGTCGTATAACACTTCGTTTTTTTCAAATATATTACGTGAAATTTCCGTATTGCCGCACATTACTTTTTGTGCCGATACGGCTGCGCTTTTCTCTGATTTTAAGGATATTTTTCCTTTGCCCGTGAAATACACGGTTTCGTCGCATGATGCAACAGAACCGTTCTTACTTACTACCTGAGCATATGAACCCTCTGCCGCTTCAAACGTCAGCGAACCCTGAATCGAATTAAAAGGTTCAACACATTCAAATGAGTTGTTTCCTTCAAATATAACTTTGACATCTCCGCATATATCGAGCGCTAAATTATCTATATGTGCACCGCCTTTAAATTTTATGTAATCTGCCGCAAATTCGATATATTGGCTCTTATCGCCGAATATCGTGTCTATTACGTCCTGCTGTACTTCACCGTTGCGTACCAGATACTTCGAGTCGGATTCGTCTGATGCAGCTGCATAGATTATATCATTTTTGCCGTCTGTCATTTCGCCGTTGTTGTACTCAACATACGACTTTTTCGTGAAAAAGCGCTTGTTTGCCGTTGCTTTTCCGTATATTACCGACTGATTGAAAGCATACTCGTTCAAGCTTTCCGTTATAAGGCGGCCGCTTCCTGTTATTTTGGACGGTCCTGCGAGAACTTGCTCGAAAGCTTTTATCGTTGTTGTTCCGCTAACCGAAATCTGTGCCGGTTCTGCATATATCGCCGCTGCCGTGCGGGATTCCAATTCATTTTTACCTGTGAATGTAATCTTGCTTTTGGCAGTGGCAAGGAGGATATATATATCGGTTGTCAGTTTGCAATCTTCAAATTTCAGCGAAATTTCTTTCGTACTCTCCCCATTATCATACATTACAAGCGGCATTTGCCCTATATCAAGAGGTGTATTTTCGTCGGCGCCGTGCATTCCCTTAAATGAGAATTCAAATTTGCTCGCATCAAATTCCCATGTACCACCGGTATTTTCGCCGAAATCTCCGCTTACACAATCTTCTGTAAGCACTTCCTCCATGTTCATAAAATAAATACCGTATATCTCTTTTGCCGTAATTGTTATATCGTCTAAAATCAAATTTGCCGGGATTGTCAGCTTGCCGGATTCTTTATCGTATGTATATTGAGATTGTTCAAGTGTATTTCCGCCGATTGCAACTTCAATGCTTTCCGGCAAAAAGTCTGTACCGCCTGTGCTGTCGCTCAAAACTGCCGTATAATCAGCATTTAAATTTGCGGTGCTTGCGCCGGAATGCTGTATTTTGGAAGTATTGTATATTACATTTGCTTCATATGCTTCCCCGGCAGCAAAAACGGAATATGTACCGGCCTTTACACATTCATTCGCTATCGTCAATACACCTGTTGCCGCATTATATGTATAATCGCTGAATCTTTCGTTATTCAGCATAACCGAAACTTTGTCCGCTGTCGGGTGACCGCCCCTTGCATATAATGTACACATAAACAATTCGCCCTCAGCCGTTCCGTCATCGCCGGAATATGCAGCATATGAAAGGTTGTACGATACGGGAGTAGTCGCACTGCCGAGCAAGGCAAGCCGGTCTGCCTGTATACCAAAAGAATCATACTTTTTGAATATTACCCTGTAGTATTTATACGGTGCGTATGTATCGAGAATATAGGTATACGACTGATGACTTTTGGCTTCCATGTTCGTGGTCGGGAAAGCCGTTATTTTTGTGTATTCGGTATCGTCGGCATTTTCCTTTCCGTATATTTCGAAGTCTTCCGGATTTCGGTAGGAGTTATATTCACTGTCATTTCCCGTCCAAATCTGTATACCCTTTACGTTTATGCTTCTGTCGGTATTAAAATCCGCTGTTAATCCCACATTATTATCATCTATATAGCTGCCGTCGCCGCCGAATTTTTCTTTTGAATCTTCAAAAAGATTTTTAACACTGCCGTTCGACCAAACACTGTTCGGCGTCGTAACGCTGTCTTTATCGACATATTGAGTAATATCTCTCAATCCCTGCGGAATATCGGCGTTAGCAAATGCAGTTACCCCGATATGGCCGCAGTTTTCACATACGGCGGTTTTTGAACCGTCATCATTTGCTCGATATTCAAAGTTGTGCTGGGCCGTTTCGGTATAACCGCACGTTTCACAATCAGCTGTATGTGTTTCGGCACCGTTATCCGTGTACTTTTTATTATGCGATTCGCTTAGAATCTTGGTGCAATGTATGCATTTGGCACTGTGACTGTTTTCGTCAATCGAAGTGTATGAATAATATGTATGCGGTTCAGATGTAATGTATCCGCATATATTACATTCCATTTTGTGTTCATTTCCGTTATTATAATTGGAATACGCATAATCATGAGCTTCCATTGCCGCAATATATTCGCAATCTTTACATTTTCCCATATGTCCGCTTTTCGTTTGAATATACTCGTCAAACTCGTGCTTTACATTGGCTGTATATCCGCATACACCGCACGTTCTTGTATGTTCTTCCGAGTCTGTCGTTTTATATGAAAGAGTGTGCTTTTCCGTGTAGCTGTATGAACAATATTTGCATTTTGTCAAATGCTCGTTATCGCTTTTTGATGTATGTGTAATTTCGCAGTCCTGAAGCTCGTTTAGACCACAAGTTTCGCATACTCTGTTATGATGCCCGCTGCCGTCGGCAACATATTTTATATTATGTGATGCTTTTTCAATATATCCGCAGTCCGCACAGGTACGGCTGTGATTATCCTTGTCCGCAGAAGTGAAATTACTGAAATTGTGTTCAACGGTTTCGGTATAGCCACAGGTTTTGCATGTCGATTTGTGATTGGATGCGCTTACATTTTCATATTCAAAATCATGTGCAATACAAACCTTAATCAGAGGCGAAGCAAACGTTGTTCCCATGCCGTTTATGCTCTCGTCTATTCTTTCGTTGAATACATAAAGAGAATCTGTCGCCGTGTCTGCCCCGTCCGGAAGTGTAAAATCGACATATCCGCCCGTAGCTGTACCGACAGCCTTTATATTTCCGTAATATTTCGGTTTTCCGCTTGCGTCACGTATAAGAATTGATATATAGCTTGTTTCGGTGTACTTTGTTCCCGATTCATATGTTCCGCTTGTATCTTTCCCGGCAGAGCCATATTCTATTCGTATGTTTCTGCCGTCGATTTTCCTTGCCAGCGCCTTGAAGTCCGAAAGCTCACTGTCTTTTATAACAAGCCTGTGTTCCGTATATTCCGGAACGGATTTTATTGTGCCGTCAGCCTTAAATCCGTATGGGAGAGATAAATAAATATCATTCTTGTTGAAATTTGTAAACGGACGTATCGGATAATCGTCAATGTATTTAATCGAATAAATATCTGTTGTACCGGCATCAGTAACACGAGCATAAAATTGTCCGGGCAGCGTTGTACTATAAGAGCGGAGAAAATAGGCGTTGTCCGCTTTTCTGTCCTCATCATTTGCAAAGTATGAAGCATTAAATATTTCTTCAAGTGACGGTGTGCAAAGCTTTGCATAAGATAATGCTTCATTTCTATAATTTATGTCATAACTGTCAGAGTTTCCTCCCTTTGATTGCTGAAGAATCAAATCACTTTCTTTTCCTTTGAAAATTTCATTTTGCACATTCGTACATTTAGTAGCCAGACCACTGCTTGAAACCCTCGGGTTCAAAGTGTTTTTGCTGATTAAAAGCATACCGTTTCCTCCGGTCAGCGTATGCTCCGAATCAACCACTCGCCATGCTACACCTTCGCTGTTTTGCATACCGAAACGGATAATGCTTCCTTTCGCAATGTCATAACTTGAAATTTCATCTGCTGCATATATCGCCGGCGCAGCACCGGGCAAAATCGCAATTGCCATGCTGAGTACCAGAAGTATTGAAAATACTTTCTTCTTATTCATTTATTATTCCTCCGTTTTAATTTTCTATCAGTCCGAGCTGTCTTGCTGCTGTTTTAGCTTCGCTGCGGCGATTTGCGCCGAGCTTCTGCAATATATGGCTTACGTGGCTTTTTACGGTAGCAAGCTTAATGTTGAGTATCTCCCCTATTTCGGCATTGCTCTTGTCGGCACAAAGAAGTCTTAAAACCTGCATTTCTGCTTCCGTAAGCTTCTCGGGCGCACGGCATTCGGTTTTCAAAAAGTTCGGATACCAAACCGTCTGACCTCTTGTTTTTTCCGTAACCGAATTCAAAAACTTCTTATTCTTATTCCAATTGCAATTATTCAGCATCGGAAGCACCGCCGCACCGTATTCGCTTATAGTACGTACAAAACCGTATTCCTCCGCAATATCAAGCGCAGTATTCATATCATTTTTCCAGTCCAAATCGCTTTTTCGATATTTCACAGCCGCCGTAAGGATTTTCAAATGTATCGTATCAATATGACGTCCGCAGACATTGCAGTAGTCCTCCAAAGGAGCAAGTGTGAATAACGCCGCTGTTTCATCGCCGAGCGTGAGCTCCGCCATAGCCTGTGTAAAATACACATAGCGTTTCATCACACGGAAATTGACAGCGTCCCTCGGGGCTTTGTTCATATACCAATCCTTGACATATCCCGAATCCCCCGTTTTCAATGCAATTCTGCACAAAAGTGCGTCAATGTTCTGTTCAAAGCGTGTCAGTCCGTTTTTGTCAAATCTTTCTTTCAGGGAATTTACCATGCGCCTCGCTTCGTCCGCACGTCCCAAATCCAGCTGACCTCTCGCAATAAGTCCTACGATTGCAAATTCTATATCGGGCGTTCCGTTCGTCTGTACCTCGCTCAGCTTGGAAACAAGCGTAAGCATTTTTGCCGATACGTCCTCGCCTTTTTCAAATTTACTTTCCGTAACGGCGCAGTCTGCCAATCCGACGCCGTCCCTGCCGAGAACGGTTTCAACAGGCTTGCGCATTGTCGCATACAGAAAATCGTCTTTTTTGCTCCAACCGGAAAAATCCTTTCCGCCGTTCATAATGCTCGGCAATGTGCTTGTGACAGAAAATGTCGGCAGCTTTATTTCCCCTGCCGCAATAAGCTTGAATGCAGCTTTAATCGTATCGGTAAGTCCGGAAATCTTTCGCTGCGGAAGTGATATATCAAGCCATACAAGACGGCTTTTTGCTTCTTTGGCGGCAGCGTCAGACTTCTTTCGTTCCTCCGCAAAGCTTTCCAATGCGTGATACCATTTCTCGGATTTCTCATAATCGGTGCGAAGCGCACAAAGCATACTCATTCCCTGCATAAGTGCCGGGCTTAAGGCAATCTGCGCATCGGACAACGAAAGATAATATCTTTCCATTTCCTCGTAATGACCCATTCCGGGGTGAAGATATGTGCTTTTAATCAGAAGCTCCGATACCTTTTCCATATCACCGCTTTGCGTGTAATATTCAAGCGCTTTCCCATAGTTTCCGTTCAGTTCGTAATAAAGTCCGCCTCTGCCGAACAGCGACTGCTGCTGGCGCAACGTATATTCGCTTTTTTGTTTCCACATCAGAAAATTGCGGAATATAGGCCAAAAACACAGCTTATCAATATTATTGACCATAAGCATATTTGTGTTGCGGCGTATATAATCCAGGTATTCTCCGGCATTGCTTTCGCCGCTCACCATTTTCGCAAGCTCTGTTTCAAATTCTTCAAACGGCGCCAAATCAAGTATAAATCTGCGCAGCGGCATATCAAATCTGTTGTATACCGATTCTTCAAAATATATGAATAATTCCTGCTTGGTTTTGAGGAGAAGCTGTTTATCATACTTCTCGCCGCTCGCCAGGAAATTCGCAATTACGGAAATCGCCAGCGGATAACCGATTGTAACTTTATGTATTGATGTAATTTCCTCGTCGGAAAGCTCCGCACCGTATTTTTTTAAGTATGCGGCAACGGTTTTTTTATCAAAAAACATGTCGTTTGATTCCACTGTATACATAAGCCCGGAATATTTGAAAGGCATAAGGCAGCCGGGCGGAATACCTCTCGAAAGCAAGATAAATCGCTTGGATGGATTTTCGCGTATGAGAGTGCAAAGCTCTTGCTGCTGTTCCCGTTTATCCATAAACTGCAAATCGTCTATGAGCAAAACCTCCCAAACATTTTTATTCAACGACTCGAAATCGAAATCTTCTCCGGAAATTTCAAAAACTCCGTCTGTGCCTTTCAAAAGTTCTTTTGCAACGGAGGTTTTGCCGAATCCGCAGGGCGCACCGAAAAACAGTATTCTTCCGTTTTGTCTGAAATCGTCAAACTTTTCTTTTATTTTTTTATTCACAATAATATCAAAAGTCAATTTATCACATCTTTTCATAATATAAATTAGACATATAAATATAGTATAACACAAAAATTTGATTTTGTCATCATACCAAAGTATGATTTGTGAATGTTTTTTTGCAGTATTGCAAGATTTACGAAAATAATAATCACTGTTAAAAATAAAATTGTATACAATCTGCATGAAAATTGTATACAATTTTATTTTTATATTTGTGAAATTTCCTCTTGATTTTTTTAAAATTTATTGTTATAATATAGTTGTGTTAAATTTGTTAAATTAATCTCTTGTATTTATTGCCCTGCCGCAAGGAGATTTTAAATATTATATGCCGATGCAGGGCGGCGGAATGGAGAATACTATGTTTGAAAGACAACCTGAATGGGAAGGCTTTAAGGGCGTTAAGTGGACAGAGGGTATTAACGTGCGCGATTTTATTCAGCGCAACTACGCCCCGTACGACGGCGATGCTTCGTTTTTAGCTCCCGCAACAGACGCAACACAGAAATTATGGGACAAGGTTATGGATTTATCTGCCAAGGAAAGAGAAGCCGGCGGAGTGCTTGATATGGATACCAAAATAGTATCTACAATAACATCACACGGCGCAGGTTATTTAGATAAAGATCTTGAAAAAATCGTAGGACTTCAGACGGACAAGCCGTTTAAACGTTCTCTCCAGCCTTTCGGCGGAATCAGGATGGCGCAGAATGCGTGCCGTGAAAACGGATATGAAGTTGACCCCGAACTTGTAAATATATTCACGAAATACAGAAAGACACATAACCAAGGTGTTTTTGACGTATATACTCCGGAAATGCGCCTTGCAAGAAAATCGGCTATCATAACGGGTCTTCCGGACGCTTACGGCAGAGGCCGTATAATCGGTGACTACAGACGTGTTGCTCTCTATGGTGTTGACCTGCTGATTCAGGACAAGCAGCACCAGAAAGACACTGCACTTGCAAGAATGACATCAAAAACAATTCGTCTGCGCGAAGAACTCAGCGAGCAGCTTCGTGCATTGGAAGAATTGAAAGAACTCGGTGCTATATACGGATATGATATATCCCGCCCGGCTAAGAATGCGCACGAAGCCGTACAGTGGCTGTATTTCGGTTACCTTGCAGCGGTTAAGGAACAGAACGGTGCAGCAATGAGTCTCGGAAGAACTTCCACATTCCTCGATATTTATATAGAAAGAGATCTCAAAGCAGGTATTATTACGGAGCAGGAAGCTCAGGAGCTTATCGACCATTTCATAATGAAGCTTCGTCTTGTTAAATTTGCTCGTACACCCGAATACAACGAAGTTTTCGCCGGCGACCCGACATGGGTTACGGAAAGCATCGGCGGTGTCGGCATAAACGGCAAACATCTCGTAACGAAAAACTCGTTCAGATACCTGCACACGCTTGAAAACCTCGGAACAGCTCCCGAACCGAACCTTACGGTTCTTTGGTCTGTATCACTTCCGAGAAGCTTCAAGGAATACTGCGCAAAAATATCCATAAACACTTCGTCCGTTCAATATGAAAACGATGATATGATGCGTGAAATCCACGGCGATGACTATGCTATAGCTTGCTGCGTATCTTCTATGAGAGTCGGCAAGGAAATGCAGTTCTTCGGTGCAAGAGCGAACCTCGCAAAATGCTTGCTTTATGCTATAAACGGAGGTATGGACGAACGTCTTAAAATCCAGGTTGGTCCGAAATACCGTCCGATAACAACAGAATATCTTGACTTTGACGATGTTATGGAAAAATACGATGCCATGATGGAATGGCTCGCAGGACTTTATGTAAATACACTTAACATTATCCATTATATGCACGATAAATACTGCTACGAACGTATTCAGATGGCACTTCATGACAGAGATGTAAAGAGATACTTCGCTACGGGTATTGCCGGACTTTCCGTTGTTGCCGATTCGCTCAGTGCAATAAAATATGCTAAAGTTAAAGCAATACGTGACGAAGACGGTATCGTTACAAGCTACGAAGTCGAGGGCGATTTCCCGAAATACGGAAACAACGACGACAGAGTTGACAGACTTGCCGTAAACCTTGTAAATACATTTATGGATAAGGTGAGAAAGCACCACACATACCGCGACAGCTTCCCGACAGCCTCTATCCTCACAATAACGTCAAACGTTGTATACGGCAAAAAGACAGGCGACACCCCGGACGGCAGAAAAATGGGTCAGCCTCTCGCTCCGGGAGCAAACCCGATGCACGGCAGAGATACTCACGGTGCTGCGGCTTCGCTGGCTTCCGTATCAAAGCTTCCGTTTAAAAATGCTCAGGACGGCATTTCAAATACATTTACAATTATTCCTGACGCACTCGGCAAGGACGATAAAGTATTCATGGGCGATATAGACCTTGATATGCTTAAAAAAGAGGACTAATCATGAATGATGAAAAAGAGCTTGCAGACATCATAGACAAGCTGATGCAAAACGGCAGCGGACGCATATATGTGTCCGAAAACGGAGAGAACCGCACACAGCCGTGTGCGGACTGCACCAACGGCGACTTTGCTTGCAAAACGCCGACGGTTTCCGACTGCGATTTTGAAGAATAAAGATATACAGAGCCTGCATATGCGGGCGGAAAGGATTTAATTATGTCACAGCAAATTGAAAATTTGATTTCACTTCTTGACGGTTACGTTGAAAAAGGCGGACATCACCTTAACGTAAACGTACTTACAAAAGACACACTTTTGGACGCACAGAAGCATCCGGAGAAATATCCGCAGCTTACAATACGTGTTTCCGGATATGCCGTAAACTTTATTAAGCTTACAAAGGAACAGCAGGACGACGTTATCTCCCGTACATTCCATCAGGCAATATAATAGTAAAACAAAGCCGCCGTTTTTTTGAGCGGCGGTTTTGTTTTATACGATTTATCAAAAAGAAAGGTTGTTTCTATGGACGGATATATTCATTCGACAGAATCTTTCGGCACTGTGGACGGTCCGGGCATACGCTTTGTTGTATTTACGCAAGGCTGTCCGCTGCGCTGCCTATACTGCCACAATCCCGATACGTGGGAAACAAATTGCGGTACTCTGCGCAGTACGGACGATATATTAAATGAATATGACGGTGTAAAGGAATTTTTAAAATCCGGCGGAATAACGGTGACAGGCGGCGAACCGCTCATGCAGATTGATTTCGTTACCGAGCTTTTTGAAAAGGCAAAGGAAAGAGGAATAAGCACTTGCCTCGATACATCGGGAGCGTTGTTTAATAAAGACAATCCCGAACTGATGAAAAAGTTTGACCGCCTGATGAACGTTACGGACACCGTTATGCTTGATATAAAGCATATTGACGATGCGGAACATATTAAGCTTACCGGCCGTACAAACAAAAATATTCTCGAATTTGCCGAATACCTGTCCGAAAAACCGCTTGCCATCTGGATAAGGCACGTTGTTGTATACGGAATAACTTATAACGAAGAATATCTCGGCAGACTCGGTTATTTCATAGGCGGTCTTAAGAATCTGAAAGCACTTGATGTTCTCCCCTATCATAATATGGGCGAGGTTAAATATCAGTCACTTAATATTTCTTATCCTTTAAAGGGAACTGAACCGACCTCCAAGGAGGACGCAAAGCACGCACGTGAAGTAATAATTTCGGGTATTAAAAAACGGCTGAAAGAATAAGGATGACAAATAAACAAATTATAAATTATCGCAGACCTACAACCCCTCAGTCACCTAACGGTGCCAGCTCCCCTTACACAGGGGGAGCCTTTTAGTTTGTGCAAACCTAATTACGTGGCACAGACCAAAGCCTGCCCTGTGTAAGGGAAGGGGGACCACGTCAGTGGTGGAAGGGTTGTCAATTACTTGCCAATTTCTTGACTAAATTTCAATTATATCAAATTATCATTATTTAAGTTCTTTAAATATATTTATTTCATGCAATTTTGTATAGCAATATTCGTTTAATATCCATTAAATATACAATTCAGACACATAAATTCACCGTGCCCCATATAAAGGCATATATTACAGACCTACAACCCCTCAGTCACCTAACGGTGCCAGCTCCCCTTACACAGGGGAGCCTTTTAGTTTGTGCAAACCTAATTCCGTGGCACGGACCAAAGCCTGCCCTGTGTAAGGGAAGGGGGACCACGTCAGTGGTGGAAGGG
>CAKVOK010000019.1 GCA_934792465.1 uncultured Clostridia bacterium
TTATGCTGTTTTTAGGTGTGAAACCGAAGGTTTCACACAAATGGTTTCGCAAAACCATTTGTTCAGTAGACATTATTCAAACTGCTTTTCTCCGAGAATATGGTTTATATATTGTCTTGCGCATCTTCCGGACATACCGCCCCTCGTCAGTTCCCATCTTCTCGCACCGGCAATCAGCTCTTCATCGTTTATATCTATATTTTCAAGCTTTGCAAGATGCCTTACTATATCATAATATTCATTCTGCATAGGCTTTGTGAAACTGATTGCAAGTCCGAATCTGTCCGCAAGCGAAAGCTTTTCCTGCATTGTGTCGCTTCTGTGCAGCTCGCTGTCCATATCGTTTCTGTCCTGCCACGATTCTTTCACAAGATGTCTGCGGTTTGACGTTGCGTATATCAGCACGTTTTCCGCTTTTTCCCCCATGCCGCCCTCCATGACGGATTTCAGATATTTATACTCCGTTTCAAAATCTTCAAAGGACAAATCGTCCATATATATGATAAAATGATAATTCCTTTTGCGCAGCTGTCCCGTAAGCTCCTTTAAATATTTAAACTGATGTTTCGACACCTCAACGATTCTCAAACCGTCACCATAAAACTTATTTAAAAGCGCCTTTATGCACGTGGATTTTCCCGTACCGCTGTCGCCGTACAGCAGCACATTGTTCGCCGCCGCTCCGTTCAAAAATTTTTCCGTATTGGATATAAGCCGTTCTTTCTGCAAATCATATCCCCACAAATCATCGAACGTAACGCTGTCGAAATCCGCAACCGCCTTGAGCAAGCCGTTTTCATTAAGATAAAATGCCTTGTTCATTCCGAGCATTCCTGCGCCGTATTTCTTATAAATTTCCGCAACGGCATGAAGCTCGTTTCCCTGCCGTATTTCTTCCATAAGAGCGCAAACCGCTTTGCCTGTTTCGGTCATATCGCCTTTCGGTGCTCTAAAATATTTTTCATCATCGGTATAATAAAAATCCGCAAGAATATTCATTATATCCTCTTCCGCAATCGCAGCAAGCGACCCGTCAGGCATATCGCCTTTTTCGCAGCGCAGCGAAAAAAGATTTTCGTCGTTTATGAGCATATATGCCGTATATATCTTGTGCAGCTCGCCGCTGATATTGTTTTCTGCGGCAATATCCAGGGCTCTCGGAATAATTTCATCTTTTTTCATATCGTTAAAGCTTCTGTATATCAAATATTTCATTGTCGATTTCTCCCGTTTTCGTGATAATAATAGTATATCACAAATAAAAAAATAAGTCAATATATTGCAGTGTCATATATTCATTTTAAGTTCGCTGCCGACATCTTTTTTTATTACTTCTATGCCGGACGTTATATTCTCTTTCAGGAAATCCACATGAGATATTATGCCAACTACCGCCGCCGAATTTTTCATTACGCACAGCAGCGATACCGCATCGGCTGCGGAGTTTTCGTCCAGTGTTCCGAATCCCTCGTCTATAAACATCGCTTCCGGCCGTATTCCGCCCATCTGCGATTGCAGCGAGGTCAAAAGTCCTATGGAAAGCGCAAGCGATACAAGGAATTTTTCGCCGCCCGAAAGGCTCGTTACATCACGCTTTCCGCTCGTCTGCGAGTCCGAAACCTCAAATTCGAGCCCCGATTTTTCCCGTCCGGAAAGGCTTGCACTTCTGTAAAGCCTGTATCTGCCGCCGTAAACATTTTCAAGCAGGCGGTTCGCTTCGCTTATCACCTCCGACAGCATTATCCCGAGCGCATACCGCCGCAGACCGATTCCGCTGTCGCCGCGCACTCTCTTCAAAAACAAATTATTTTCTTTCCACTTTAAATCTTCGGCTTCATATTCCGCCGCCGACTTTTCTGTATTGTTCAAAGCGGTTTTCAGCTTTCCGACGCGTTCTTTCAAAAGACCCGCATTAAGCTGTTCCGTTTTGATTTCTCCGTCCAGCCGCTCCGCTTCTTCTCTCGTCCGTTCAATATCCGGTTTTGATTTTTCACCTATCTCCCGTCTAACTTTTTCAATATTATGTAAACAGCTTTCCGTTTCGATAAACCATGCCTGCGTTTCCGATTTGAGTTCTTCAATATCGGTATTCAGATATTCGACAAATTCCTGTTCGTCCGCAAAGTCCGTGTTTTTCAGCAGCTCTTCAAATTTATTGGCATTATATTCTTTTTTTTGCCGCTTTATGCTCTTTTTCTGCCGTCTTATATGCTTCCGACGTTGCAGCAAACGCATTTGAAGCTGAAGCATACGCCTTTTCGGATTCACTGCGTTCCGATTCGTAATTAACTATTTCCTCTTTTAGCCTTGTAAGCTCCGCACCATCAGATTCCGAAAACTCGTTTTTTTCAAGCTGAAGCTTTATCTGCTTTTGTTCTGCTGTATACTGCATAAGCTGTGCGGAAATATTCTTCAGCTTTTCCTCATTTTCGGCAAGTCTGCCGTTTATATCCTCTGTTTTTTTCGCCGCCGAATCTATTTTAGCCTTTTCACCGTCTATATCATTGCGTGTAACCGTTGTTTCCGATTTTTTCGCCGGACTTGGGTGGTGCAGGCTGCCGCACACGGGACACGGCTCGTTCTCTTTCAGCTCCGCCGCCAATTCGCCGCCGATTCCGGAAATATATTCATCAAACATTTTCGCATATTCCCTGAAAAGCCTTGCCTGCTCCCGTTCGGATTTCAGCCGCTCTGATTTAATTTCCGCATTTTCTGCGGTATATCTTCTTTCCTTTTTTGTATAGACTTCAAGCTCTTTTTCCGTATTCTTAAGCTCTGATTTCAGGGCGGCGGCTTCCTTGCATTTTTCCTCCGTTTGTGCAAGCGTTTGCTTTTTTTCTTCGATATTTACCTTTTTCAGAATGTTCAGCGTTTCCTCTGCTTCCTTCAGAAGCTTTTCCGCATCAAGCAGCCTTTTTCCGCAATCACCGAAATTTTTCTCACGAAGTTTCAATGCGTCCTTTGCCTTTTTCATACTCTCGTATTCGGATTTCAAACCGACTGCTTTTTCGGCATTTTTTATGCACTTTTGTTTTTCTTCAATATCATTTTTTCGGGAATTGAGGTTTTCCAGTCTTTTCTCGTTTGTTTCCAGTACCGCAAATTTTTCGCTCAGTGCCGTTTCCTCTTCAAATTTTTTCCTGAGCTTTTTTAAATTTTCTTCATTTTCCGCAATAGCTTTTATTTCTGCTTTGTATTTATCCTCATCGGATTTCAGCAACTCGCACATTTCCTGCGTGTTTTCAACGCCGTATTCCTTAAAAACACGGTTTATTTCGGCATTGAGTCCGTCTAAATATCTTCGTTTTTCGTTGACTTTCTCCGTCATATTTTCCGCCGCTTTTTGCCATATATCCGCACCGAAAAGATTCGTCAAAATATACTCTTTTTCCTCCGACTTAGCCGTCAGCAATTTTTCAAACTGTCCCTGCGGCAGGATTATCACCTGTCGAAACTGCTCATAGCTGAGCCCCATTAATTCCTCCGCCTTGGATTCCACATTCTTTTGTGTGGGATTTTCAAAAAACGGCATAAAGCTGCCGTCATCTGTCATATACAGTGCGTCATGTTCGGCGATATAGTTTTTGCGTGCCATTCTCACCGACCGTACAAATTTATATTTTTTACCTCTGATACTAAATATAAATTCGACCTCGGTAATGTCCCCCGGTGCCGCATTCTGGCAGCGCATCGAAATGAAATTTCCCCGTGTGCCTCCGCTGCTTCTGCCGTAGAGAGCATATGTCATTGCATCGAGTATGGTGGTTTTCCCAGCTCCGGTATTGCCCGATATAAGAAACAGACCCGATTTTTCAAATGCCGAAAAATCTATTTTTTGTTCTTTCAAAAAGGGTCCGAATGCTTTCATTCTCAAAAAAATCGGTTTCATCTTTTCTCCTCCCATACATCGGAAACGGCTTTTTCAAACAGTTTTATCTGTTCTTTCGTCGGTTCGTAATCAAAATTTTCTTTAAAATACATATTCAGAATATCCGTCGGCGACATATGGCTGATTTCCTCGCTCGTTACCGCCGTTTCATGTTCATCTCCGCTTTTTCCGACAACAGAAAGGAGATTTTTATATCGGCTTCTGAGTTCGTCCGTCACGGTAAGTCCGGCATTTCTGTCCGTCAGAACCACTTTCACGTAATCATCATTGTTTTCACCGCATACAACCTCGTCATACGTTCCCTTTACAACGCATAAATCATGCTTTTGTCCGATTTTCACATATTCACGCTTTTTCGTATTCGTATCGAAAATAACTACCTGCTTGTCCTGCTCCGCTTCGCCGAATGAATATTTTACAGGCGACCCCGAATACACTATATTTTCGCCTATCTCCTGAAATCTGTGCAAATGACCGAGTGCAACGTAGTCAAATCCCCCGAACACATCCTTCGATACAAGGTTTGAACCTCCGACAGCCGCCGCTTTATCGCTTTCGCTTATACGGCTGCCGTTCACAAATGCGTGCGCCATAAGGATATTCACTCTCGATTTATCCGCTTTTCTGCGTATTTCATCGCAAATTATCATATACGCATTTTCATAGCTTCCGGCATTTTCTATCTGCGATGCATTGAAATACGGTATGCAATATATATCCGCATTGTCAATACTTATTTTTTTCATTTCGTCCAAATATGCCGTAACGTAAAGTCCCGAATTTTCGAGCAGTGCGGACGTCATGCCGAGCCTTGCTGCGCTGTCGTGATTTCCTGCGATAACTATCATTTTAATTCCGAGTTTGCCGCATATTTTCACGGCGAAATCGTTGTATGCCGTTATTGCCTCGCTGTTTGCAACGCTGCTGTCGAAAACATCTCCGGCAACGGCTACCGCATCTATACCGTAATCACATATAATATCCTCAATTTGTTCGATAAAAAACCGCTGATTTTCCATAAGCGGCACTCCGCACAGCTTTATGCCGAAATGCAAATCGGAAGTATGTAATATTCTCATTTTTACGACCGTTCCTTTCACAAAACCGAGTTTATTCAAGCTTTCAGCTCATTTTTGATATATTCGTCTATTATTTCCGCCGCTTCCTCGACAACGATTGCGCACGGACGTTTTTTATAATATTCTTCCGTGCGTGCGTCCGGCTTCGGCCCGCTGTTCTCGCCTTTTCTGAGTCCCAGAATCTCACGGCATATTATAGACCCTCGCTGTTTTTTAAATTCCTCCGCAATCTGCCGAACTTTTACATAATGCTCCTGTTTCAGTTTCGGGTCTGTATTTCCGCAGAGCATACCGAGTACCATTTCTGCGCCGCTCAGTGCTCCGCATACCTCACGCAGTCTGCCCAATCCTCCGCCGAAAGACGAGGATACTTTCAATGCGGTTTCTTCGTCCATTCCCGTGACATCGCAAAACGCAGCAAAAACCGCCTGTGAGCAGTTATATCCCTCGAAAAACAATTCCTTAGCCTTTTCCCTGTGCGTCATATATATTTCTCTCCTTTAACAGACAAACTGCCGCATAGCGGAGCAAATACCCTCCGTTTGCAGCAGTCCGCCTAATGTTTAAACTAAATCTTTTTCGTGCAATACAACACCCGAATTTTTCAATATATCCTGTAATTTGCTTACGTCCAGCTCTGCGAAATCGTCGCTCATCGCCGCTGCCGTGCCTGCCGCCTGACCTGTCACGGCACACGCCGGAATTACTCTCGATATATCCCACATTTTATCCGTTACGCTTATGCATCTGCCGGCGCATATCAGGTTTTTAACCTTTTCCCCGTAAAGCGTTTCAAAAGGTATCTCATAAACAGGTCCTCTCTTGCGCCAATCGGAAATAAGTCCGCAGCTGCTGCCGAAATATTTGTGCATTTCCGAATCGTCCAATACATACTTCCCGCCGATTCGCCTTGTCATGCGCAGCTGCGGCATTGTCGCAATCGTAACCGGCATATATGTATCGTCTGACTTTCGTTTTTTAATAAAATCATTCAGAATCTGCGTATGCGACATAATAAGCATATCACTTATTTCTTCGCCGTCCAGACCTGTAAATCTCCTGTCTGTCAAAGGCTGTGGCTCATTTCCTGTTTTGTCCTCGTCCGGGACTTCCGCATATCCGAGCATATTAAGGTCTACTTTTCCCTTTGAATATGCATAGCTCCACGCAGCAAGCACATTCATTGGCTTAAAAGTTTCTGTATTTTCTCCGGCAAAGCTGCATATGTCCGCATCGCCGGTGGCATCTACCACACTCTTTATTTTATATGCTGTTCGTCCGCTTTTATTTTCCACAGCAATTGATGTTATTTTATCATTTTCCGCTACAACTCCGCAAATTTTGGTATCATACAAAATTTTGACTCCTGCCTCTGCAAGAAGTTTTTCAGATTCAATGGCAAGCAGTGCCGCATTAAACTGCACCTCGTAACGCTTTCTGCTTTTTTCTTCATGCGTTCCGTTTTCCAGCCACGCCGTCGGATAATTTTTTTCCGCAAAATGCTTAATCGAAAGCTTAAGCAATTCCTCCGCTTGCCCGAAACTCACTTGACGGCCGCAACCGTCACAAAGCGGAAGATATATTGTCACAAGTCCTGCTGTAGCAAGTCCGCCGAGCATACATTGTTTCTCTGCAAGAACAACCCTCGCCCCGTTTCTCGCAGCCGCAAGTGCCGCACTTATCCCCGCAACTCCGCCGCCTGCAACAAAAACATCGTATTCGCCTTTAACAGGAATCTGTCTTTCTTTCTCAGTTATTGTATACACCGCAATCCTCTCCCAATTATATTTTTGCAATTATCCGGCTGCAAGCTTTTTTGACATTTTTTCAAAAAAGCCTGTGTGTCACCGTAAACTTCACGCTGTTATTTATTGCGTTTTTTTACCCAGTCCTCTTTAACGACCTGGCGTGCCCTGGCTATCGCAAGGCTTTCTCCCGGAACGTCCTCCGTTATAGTCGAGCCTGCCGCCGTAAATGCGTTTTCGCCGACCTTAACGGGCGCTACAAGATTCGTATTGCAGCCGATAAATGCATTATCTTCTATAACAGTTCTGTGCTTCGTCTTGCCGTCGTAATTCACCACAACCGTACCGCAGCCGAAATTAATTCCGCTGCCCACGTCTGCGTCGCCGATATATGTTAAATGCGATATTTTGGTTCCGTCGCCGATATTTGAATTTTTAAGCTCAACGAAATCGCCCACACGAACGCTTTTGCCGATTTTGCAATCCGGGCGGATATATGCGAAAGGCCCTACCGTGGTGTTTTCGCCTATCTCGCTGTTCATTATAACGGAATGTTTAATCTTCACGCCGTTCGCTATTTTTGCGTCCGTTATCTCGCTGCAAAAGCCTACCGTCACGTTTTCGCCTATAACCGTATTCCCTTTTATGCACACATTCGGCTCTATAACCGTGCCCTTGCCTATTTCCACCGTATCGTCTATATATACTGTCTTTTCATCTATAAATGTTACACCGTCATATTTCTTCATAATTATACGTACTCCTTTCCGCTGTTAACCGAGTCTTGCTTCTATAAGCTTTGCGAGATAATTCGCCTTTTGCTCTATTATATCCTGCGACTGTCCCTCTATCATTACACGTACAAACGGCTCTGTTCCGGACGGTCTTATAACTACTCTGCCGCTTTCTTTAAACTCGTTTTCCAATTCACGGATTTCGTCCGTTATTACTTTATCATTTACATAATCATATTTTTTGCTGTTCTTGACCTTTGCGTTTATCATTACCTGCGGCAGCGGCTTAAACACATCGGAAAGCTCCGATATTTTCTTGCCGGAATGTTTCATTATTTTAAGTACCTGCAATGCCGATACAAGTCCGTCGCCCGTTGTATTGTAATCGAGGAAAATAATATGTCCGGACTGCTCGCCGCCTATGGAATATCCGCTTTTGAGCATTTCTTCAAGAACGTATCTGTCGCCGACCTTTGTCTGAACGATGTTTATGCCCTGTTCTTTCGCCGTCAGCACAAGTCCGAGATTCGTCATTATCGTAGTTACAAGCGTATTCTTGTTGAGCATTTCTCTTTCCTTGAAATAGTTTGCGCATACAAGCATTATCTTGTCGCCGTCTATGAGATTTCCTTTTTCGTCAACAACAAGCAGTCTGTCTGCGTCGCCGTCGAAGCTCAAGCCTATATCCACGCCGACGTTTTTCACGTATTCGCAGAATTTATCCGTATGCGTAGAACCGCAGTCGAGATTTATATTTGTTCCGTTCGGGTGGTTTGCGATTACGAACACCTCCGCACCTAAATCCACAAGAACGTTGACAGCTGTTTCGCAGGAAGCACCGTTTGCACAGTCTACGGCAATCTTCATTCCGCTTAAATCGCAGTCAATCGTCTTTTTCGCAAATTTCACATAATCCTTTACTGCCGTATCTACCTTGCTCGCCGTTCCCACAGCGTCGCCTGTCGGCAGCTTTATACCTTCTTCGCCGTTCAGAATAAGCTCTTCTATTCTTTCTTCTATCTCATCGTTCAGCTTATATCCGTTGCCGTTAAAAATCTTGATTCCGTTATATTCCGCCGAGTTGTGCGATGCAGAAATAACGATTCCTGCGTCAGCGTTATATTTTCTCGTGAGGTATGCAACCGCCGGAGTAGGTATTACTCCGAGCGATATTACCTTAGCACCCACGGAACAAAGTCCCGCCGTGAGTGCGGCTTCGAGCATATCTCCCGATATTCTCGTATCTTTACCGATAAGAAATTCCGGTTTGCGTTTTATTTCTCCCGTCAGCACAAAAGCTGCGCATCTGCCTATTTTAAATGCAAGTTCGCAGGTAAGCTCTTCGTTTGCAACTCCGCGAACGCCGTCCGTACCAAATAATTTACCCATAATAAATCTGTCCTTTCTTATTCAACTGTCACCGATTTTGCCAAATTTCTCGGTTTGTCAATGTCATATCCTTTTTCCTTTGCAACAAAATATGCGAGCATCTGCAATGCCGCACACGAATACATCGGCGAAAATACCGAGCTTTTTCCCGGAAGCTTCACAACGCAGTCGCACGATTTATTAATATCTGCCGTTTCTTCATTGACAAACGTAACCGTATATGCACCTCTTGTCACAACCTCTTTTATATTGCTGTACATTTTTTCTTTCAGTGCATCGTTTGTACTTATCGTAACAACAACCGTTCCCTGTTCTATAAGGGCAATCGGTCCGTGTTTCAGCTCTCCGCCGGCATATGCCTCGGAATGAATATACGATATTTCTTTAAGCTTCAGGCAGCCTTCCATTGCCGCCGCCAAGTCCTCTCCCCGTCCGAGATAATACATATCGGATTCTTTGTAAATATTTTTTGAAAGTTCTTTTATTTCCTCCTCAAGAAGCAGGCATTCCCGTATTCTTGCAGGAGATTCAAACAATTCTTTTTTAAGCGTATCTACTGATTTTCCTGCGGTTTCCGCCATGAACAATGCGAAAAGATACAGTGCCGTAAGCTGCGTTATATATGCTTTCGTCGAAGCAACCGCAATTTCCGGTCCGGCATAGGTATAGAAAACGAAATCCGCTTCCCTCGATATGCTGCTGCCGACCACGTTCGTTATCGCAACAACATACGCTCGTCTTTCCTTGGCAAGCCTTAAAGCTGCCATTGTATCTGCCGTTTCGCCCGACTGGCTCACGGTAATTACAAGCGTTTTTTCGTTCACTATAGGGTCCTGATACCTGAACTCGGACGCAAGCACACATTCAACCGAAACTCTTGCCAGCTTTTCTATAGCGATTTTTCCGGCAAGTCCGGCATGGTATGCCGTTCCGCAGGCAACTATATAAATCTTCTCTACCTTGTTCAATATTTCTTTGTCAAAACCGTCGAAATCCAAATTAAGAGATTCGTCGAGCCTGCCTCTCAGCGTATTCGCAACTGCTTCGGGCTGCTCGTGAATTTCTTTGAGCATGAAATGCTCGTAACCGTTTTTCTGTGCGTCACCGGCTGAAAATGTAACTTTATATATCTCTCTTTTCACCGGTTTTCCGCTGCCGTCGAATATTTTTACATCATCTTTTTTAAGTATCGCCGTTTCTCCGTCCTCCAGCAGATACACCTCGTCCGTATATGGCAATACCGCCGGAATATCGGAAGCGATATAGTTTCCGTCCGCTCCCTTTCCTATTATAAGAGGGCTGTCTTTTCTCACGGCAATCAAAATATCAGGGTCATTTTTGCTGATAATTCCGAGGGCATAGCTGCCTTTCAGTGTTTTAACCGTTTTTTGCACCGCCTCAATAATATCACCGTCATAATTATACTGCAAGAGCTGCGGTATAACCTCGGTATCGGTCTGCGATGAAAAAACAAATCCGTTGTTTTTCAAAAATTCTTTTATTTCCCTGTAATTTTCTATAATACCGTTATGGACAACGGCAAACTCGCCGTTTTCGGACAAATGCGGATGTGAGTTCGTATGGCTCGGTTCTCCGTGAGTTGCCCATCTGGTATGTCCTATTCCCAGCCTACCTTCGAGATGATGTTCTTCCAATTTACCCTTCAAATTCGCAAGCTTTCCTTTTTCCTTGCATACATTTAAGGCATTTCCGTCATAAACCGCAATGCCGGCCGAATCGTATCCCCGGTATTCCAGCTTTTCAAGACCCTCGATTAAAATTTTCTCGGCATTCTTATTTCCTATATATCCTACTATTCCGCACATTTTCTACATTCCTTTCATATATCACAAAAGGAGCGCAAAACATTATCACAAACGGTTTTTGCGCCTTTTGTGATACTGCTTAATCTATTTTAGCATACAGGAACTCTTTGTTCACGGATTACTCCGTGTTTTTGATTTTCCCGGCAGTGCTTTTCTGCCTTGGGGCATCCGCCGAATGTTTCGATACTCCCCATCCTCGTCAACCTATAATGCCAATCTTACGGTCCCGGCGCTTTTTGTTTTCAAAAAATCCTTTCCTAAAATTTATTGGCAATACTATTATACAATCTTTCGGCGGTTTTGTCAAGTCTTTAAGTAAATTATCCTGTATTTTTCCGCTCCGCTTATTTCTTATTATTATGTATATACGCCGAAAATATAACTTTTTTAAAATTAAAACTTTTTTAACAGTTCGTTCATAATTTATTCAAATTTGTGTTGTATAATAAAAGCATAGAAAGAAACAAAGAACAAAACAAGGAATAAAAAACACAAAATACACAAAAAACATATGGAGGCGTTAATCATGGCAGATTTTAACGATTATAAATGGTATAACGAGGAGGAAACAAAGGATTTGAGTCCGCAGCCGTTTTATACGGAAACCGTAAAGAAGAACAAAAAGCGTAAAACTCTTAAAACAATCGGTATTGCGCTTTGTGCGGCCATCATGGTTTCAAGCGTTGCGACGACGGGATATGTTCTCGTAAACGGCAGCCCCCTTAAATCGGCTTCCGTAAACAGAGTAGTTTCCGTAGCCAGCAAAGACAGCGCATACGGCTTTGAAAAAATGTCGAACAGCGACAGAAAAGCTATGACAACCGTTGAGATTGCAGCAAATGTTGCTCCCTCGGTTGTGGGAATCAGCTGTAAATCAACCGGATATTCTTTCTTCGGTCAGGCGGTTGAATCCTCAAGTTCCGGTTCCGGCATAATAATTACGGCAGACGGATATATAGTAACAAACAATCATGTAATAGACGGTGCAAAAAGCATCAAGGTTGTACTTAACACAGGCAAGGAATATGATGCAAAGGTTGTCGGCACAGACTCCAAAACAGACCTTGCGGTTGTAAAAATCGAAGCTTCCGACCTTCCGGTAGCAACTCTCGGAGATTCGGCAGAATGTCAGGTAGGCGAGCTTGCGGTTGCAATAGGTAATCCTCTCGGTCAGGAGCTTGCCGGAACGGTAACGGTAGGTGTTGTAAGTGCGGTAAACCGTACAATAGAAACCTCCGATGACGGAACGTCAATGTCGCTTATCCAGACGGACGCAGCTATAAACCCCGGTAACTCCGGCGGTGCACTCGTAAATGCATACGGCGAAGTTATAGGCATCAACTCAATGAAGTTCTCAGGAAACAACGTTGAAGGAATCGGATTTGCGATTCCCGTAAACACAGCTAAGCCGATAATCTCCGACCTTATGAAAGAGGGATATGTAAAAGGCAGACCGCTCATAGGTATATCCATAAGAGAGATTTCGCCGGACGTTGCGGCAATCAACGATATGCCTTCGGGACTCTACGTAGCATATGTCGCAGAAGGCGGAGCAGCCGAAAAAGCCGGCATCAAGAAAGGTGATATGATTACATCGGTTGACGGAAAAATAGTTGAATCCGTAAAGGAAATCAACGAAATCCGCGACACCCACAAAGCAGGCGATACCATAACAATGGTTGTAAACAGAAACGGCGAATCCAAGACGTTTAAAGTAACCCTGCTCGAAGATACCTCTTCAAGAGGTTCCAACTAACATCGGATAATCTAAAGATTATCATATAGCACTGAATAAGTGTAACCGTACCTTAAGCCGCCCGGCGGCTTAAGGTACACACCCCCACTTTATATTTTGATTTTTCGCAAGTAAGTCACCCGAAGTGACTTGTTAATATATATTTACATTAAAAGACTTAAGCTACAGTGTACACCCGCTGCGCCTAAGTCTTTTAATTTTTGCGGATTTTGTCGGAATTTTTTATACACTTTTCAGGTATTTTTTACCAAAAATAAAGGATATACTATTAGATAGGTAGAATATAGTAAGTAGTGACAAATAAAGGAAGTGTTTAAATGGAAATAGGAGGTAACAGGCTGACCGAGCGTGCGAAGCTTGTATTAAGGCTTGCACAGGAAAGCTCGGTACTCACCGGCGGAATAGTGGGGACGGAGCATATTTTGCTGGGTCTGGCAAAGGAAAACAACGGCATAGCCTCCCGTCTGCTTGCCGTAAAGGGGGCAAATGCCGTAATAATCGAAGATATGATTGACAAATACTACGGCAGCGAGCATATAAGCTACCGTGTTAAAACAGACTTTACACCGCGCAGCAAAAACGTACTCGAAATCAGCGTTGACGAGGCACGCAGATTTAACGACAATTTCATAGGAACGGAGCATATTCTTCTCGCCCTGCTGCGTGAGAGCGACGGACTGGCGATAAGAATACTGCACGAACTCGGCATAGACGAAAAGGAATTTTACGGCGAGGTGCAGCGCATTATAGACGGTACGAAAAATATTGCGACGGAAAAAAGCACTCCGAGAATCCCGGCGTCGCTGCTGAAATTCGGCAAAGATATTTCAAGAATGGCGGAGGAATACCGGCTCGACCCCGTAATCGGCAGAGAAAACGAGATATGCCGCGTTATTCAGATTTTGTGCCGCCGTACAAAAAACAATCCCGTACTCATAGGCGAACCGGGTGTAGGTAAAACCGCCGTTGCGGAGGGACTGGCTTCAAAAATCGCCGAGGGTGCAGTGCCGCCCGTAATCGCCAAAAAGCGCATATTTGCTCTCGACATAGCCTCTATGATAGCCGGTGCGAAATACAGGGGTGAATTTGAAGAAAGAATCAAAAAGGCGCTTGCGGACGTGAAGAAAGCCGGAGATATTATCCTTTTCGTAGACGAAATGCACACGCTCATAGGCGCCGGTGCGGCGGAGGGTGCGATTGACGCCGCAAACATACTGAAACCGGTGCTTGCAAGAGGAGAAATACAGGTAATAGGCGCAACGACAACAAACGAGTATCGGCGGTACGTTGAAAAAGACCCGGCTCTCGAACGGCGTTTTCAGGCTGTCACAATCGGCGAACCGTCGGAAGAAATGAGCATTGCAATATTAAAAGGCATAAAAGGCAAATACGAGCAGCACCACAACGTAAATATTACGGACGAGGCCGTAAGCGAAGCGGTTCGCCTTTCCGTACGCTATCTTCCTGACAGGTTTCTGCCCGACAAGGCAATCGATTTGATTGACGAAACAGCGGCGGCAATGCGCCTGAAATCGTATCTGATGCCGCCGGAGATAACGGAGCTGGAAAACAAAATTTCCGTTTTGCGTACGAAAAAGGAAAAGGCAATAGTTTGCCAAAGCTATGAAACGGCGGCGGCGCTGCGTGACGAGGAGCTGGCGCTCAAAAAGCGTGTGGATTCGGAAAAGCGTGCGAGAATAGCTTCAAACGAAAACATTCCGCTCACCGTGACGGCAAACGACATTGCGGAAAAAACCGCTCTGATAACCAACATACCCGTGAACAAAATAACGAAAAGCGAAAGTGACAAGCTTGTTTCTCTCGAAAAAATTCTGCACGGCGACATCATAGGTCAGGACGAAGCCATAGATGCCGTATCAAAGGCGATACGCAGAAGCCGTGTAGGACTGTGCGACCCGTCAAGACCGATAGGCAGCTTCATATTTTCCGGCCCTACGGGTGTGGGGAAAACCGAGCTTTCCAAGGCACTGGCACGTGCCGTTTTCGGCGACAAGGACGCATTCATAAAGCTGGATATGTCCGAATATATGGAAAAACATTCCGTATCGAAAATGATAGGCTCACCGCCGGGATACGTCGGTTTCGAGCAGGGCGGAATCCTTACGGAAAAGGTGCATAAACGCCCGTACAGCGTAATACTTTTCGACGAAATAGAAAAAGCACATCCCGATGTATTCAATATGCTTCTCCAGATTATGGACGACGGCGTTTTAACGGATTCACACGGCAGAAGCATTAACTTTAAAAACACGATAGTGATTATGACGTCCAACATAGGCGCACGGCTGATAACGGAGAAAAAAAGCTTTGGTTTTTCCGACACTGCGGTGCAAAATGATTACGAAAAGATAAAAGCTTCTGTTCTGAACGAACTGAAAAAGCATTTCCGCCCCGAATTTTTAAACCGGGTTGACGAAACCATAGTATTCAAAACTCTCGGCAAGGAAGAAATAGAACAAATAACCCGTCTGCTGCTCGGCAACGTAAAAAAACGTCTTGAACACTGCGGAATCAAATGCCGCTTCTCCGATGATGCCGTGAGCCGCATAGCCGATGCGGGATATGACAGCGTATACGGTGCAAGACCTCTGAAACGTGCGATACAAAGCATGGTCGAAGATATGCTCTCAATGAAAATGCTTGACGGAAGTATTCAAAACGGCGATGAAATTCTTATCTTTTCTTCGGAAAACGGTATAGACGCCGAAAAAGTGATTGACAAAGCGGAAGTATTGTGATATACTGGTATTTACACAGTAATTTTCGGAGGTTTTTCCAATGGGCTTGACAGAAGTTTTTTTAGTAGGCGTGGGTCTTTCGATGGACGCCTTTGCGGTTTCGATATGCAAGGGACTAAAATCCCGTACCTTTAAAATATCGCACTGCATTTCAATCGCATTATATTTCGGCATATTCCAGGCATTAATGCCTACGCTCGGATTTTTTCTCGGAAGCCGTTTTGCCGACAAAGTGAATGCGTTCGCACCGTGGATTGCATTTTTCCTGCTTTGTATAATAGGCGGAAATATGCTGAAAGAAGCCTGTTCCAAGGACGAAATCGACGATGATTCGTTTGACGTCCTCGACCACAAAGAATTATTTTTAATGGCGGTTGCCACAAGCATAGATGCCTTTGCCGTAGGAATATCGTTTGCGCTTTTGGGCGGAATTAACCTTGCGCTTTCCGTTTCTCTTATAGGCATTACAACATTTGTAATTTCCTTTGCAGGTGTTGTCGTAGGCAACAAATTCGGCGCAAAATACAAGGAAAAAGCGGAAATGACAGGCGGAATTATCCTTATATTGATAGGACTTAAGGTTTTGCTTGAAGGGTGCGGAATCATATGAATATGCAGCTTATGCAAATGCTGAGTGAAATAACGGAGGAAGAACAAAAAATTCTTAACGGAAACGGGATTGAAAAAAACGTTTATACAGACAAATCCGAATTTACCGTAGATAAAAACAAAATGCTGAAAAAGGGGCGCTACATAGATGTGCGCCCTCATACCCGCTTTACGGCTTTTCCGCATCACAAGCACAACTACATCGAAATGATGTATGTTGCGAGCGGAAGCATTATTCACATAATAAACGGCGAACGTGCCGAAGTTTCCGCCGGAGATATTATATTTCTGAACAGCAGCTGTTCTCACGAAATTATGACTGCCGGAAAAGACGATATAGGCATAAACTTTATAATTCTGCCTGAATTTCTCGATACCGTATTCAAATCGGAAAACACGGACGATGTAAGCAGTGCCATGATATCCGTTTTGTACGGAAACAGTCCGGCATATATGCATTTTAAGGTTTCTCACGTGCTGCCGATACAAAATCTCATAGAAAATCTCGTATGGTCGTTTTTATACAAGCATGATTACAACTACACGATAAGCAAAAGCACAATGGGACTCTTGCTGTTGCAGCTGATAAACAACACGGACAAAATAGCATGCGGAAACGAAACGAAATACGATAATCTCATAGTAACCGAAGCGATAAAATATATCGAAGCTTCGTACAAATCCGCTACGCTTACGGAATGCTCCGAGCTCCTGCACCAATCGGCGAGCAAGCTTTGCCGATTGCTGAAGCAATATACCGGACATACATTCAAAGAATTACTGCAAATAAAGCGGCTTGAAACGGCTGCGGAGCTTCTGCTGAAATCCCGCCTTTCCGTAACGGAAATAATCAATGCCGCGGGCTATGACAATACAAGCTATTTTCACCGCATTTTCAAGGAAAGATACGGTGAAAGCCCTGCTGTTTTCAGAAAAAACGGGAGATGAATTTCATGCAAAGACAAACAGGAAGCATTACATATGAGCTTACTTTGAAAAACGTTAAAAATATAAATCTGCGTATAACGAGGGACGGAAAAATAAACGTTTCCGCTCCGCTGTACGCAGATTTCTCTTATATTGATAAATTCGTACTTTCCAAATCATCATGGATTGAACAGGCTCTCGGCAAAATACGCCCGCCGGAGGACGTTTCTTTCTTCACGGACGAGGAATGTCTCGAATATTTCCAAGGTATCTGCGACCGTATCGTGCCGCTTTTCGACGGCAAAGTTCCGAACGATACCGTGATTAAGGTTAAAAATCTGAAAAGCTGCTGGGGCATATGCCACCCGTTCCAAAACTACATAACCTTTAACAAATCGCTTATGCTGAAACCATTGCCGGCGGTTGAATATGTAGTATTGCACGAATACGTTCATTTTCTCGTGCCGGGACACGGCAAACGGTTTTATGACATTTTAAAGAAGCTTATGCCCGATTACAAATATCGAAAAAGCCTGTTACAAGCTTAATATTATGACGGAAGCCGTTCCGACAACATAGCCTATAATCTGCATTTTCGTGAGCTTTTCCTTGTATATCGCAAGCGATATAATAAACGTAAGCACTATACCGCCTGCCGAAAGCGACGGAAACAGCACTGCATTCGGGATAACCGCTGTAAGCACCATAGTAAGCAGATTTACAATTCCGTTTGCGATTCCGCTTATCGGTGCATATTTCAGACAGCCGACAAATTCTTCTTTTTTATTACCCGGCTGCAAAAATCCTATCACAAGCGATATAACAATGACAACAGCCAATGCGGCAATCATAAACTCGCTTTTATACGCTCCGTCAAAATGCAGCTGCTGCATTTTCTGCACCGTCGAACACATTCCGTTTCCCACAAAGCTTATTATCAGCCACATTATCCACACAAGTGAAAACTTTGCGTCCTCTTTTTTCATATTTACCATGAACAGCGAAATCATCAGCAGTGCAATTCCTATATATGTACTCATGCGCACAGGCTCTTTCAGAAATGCTATTCCGTACATCGTCGGAATAATCAGTGAATACGACATAATAAGCATGGAAATCGAAAGCGAACCCGTTTTTATGGCATACACCTGTCCTGCCGTCGCCGCCCCGTATGCTATGCCGAAACCTATCGAATACAGCAGAAACTCTGCATTAAAATTCAGTTTTCCGCCCGACGAAATCACAAAAAACAGCATTGCAAAGAACGACAGCACAGCGGTAAAAATAAAAACGTTCTGCTTTTTACATTTTAAATCATATTGTTTTGAAAATATATTTTGTGCCGTAATTCCCGCAATATCCGATACAAGCAACAAATATTTCATTTGATTTCACTCCTTTTTTTCACTGCAAATCCTGCGAATGAATACGGCTGAATTTTTGAAAGATACACTTTGTCTTTTTTTGAGCCTGCCGCCGCAGTTTATAAATTCAATTTCATCATATTCCCCGTCAGGCTCAATCACCGGGTTTATTACAGCATCGGGGAAAATATTCAACCGTAGATTTATTGTTTATCATATTATACAACACTTACTTTGCATTTTCAAGGCATTATCTTCTCATATTTTTGCACTTTCTTCCCGACAAATTTGAAATATTTATTGACAATCGGACAATATTAAATTATAATATATATCAGGTGGTGGTAATTTGAACATTAAATACAATCCGGAAAGACTTCAAAAGGTTGTGGACGAATTTTCAAGTGTGACGGAACTAAGCATACTTGTGCTTGCGGACGACCTGAGCCATATTGCATACAAAACCTACAAAACACCAGATTATTGCATGACAATCCAGCAAAACGGCGGAAACGAAAAATGCCGTTGCTGCGACACGGATATACTACAAAAATGCCGTGACAGCGGACGCACCGTGAACCACGTCTGCCATGCCGGGCTTGTGGATTCCGTAGTGCCGATAATGAAAAACAACGTGCCGATAGGCTACATAATGATAGGCAGAGTAAGACAAAACAAGGATTTTGACAAAATATACAAATCTGTTTCGTGGGCAGGAGAATACAAACATTTAAAAAAGTTGTATCAGAATGTAAAATACTTCAGCAAGGAACAAACCGCAAGCCTTTCAGAGCTTGCGCTCATGCTTACGTCGTTTATTCTTTTAAACGATATTATAAATATCAAATCCGACGCCTTTGCCGAAGAGCTATCCGAATATATAGAAGCAAACTTAAAAAGCGACCTTTCCGTTACAAATCTGTGCAGCCGTTTCAACGTATCCAAGAATTTTTTATATGAGCGATTTCATTCTGCTTTCAACTGTACGGTAAATGACTATATAACCTCAAAAAGAATCGACTGTGCAAAAAGTATGCTGATAAATTCCGATGCGCCGATAAGCGCCGTAGCCGAGGAATGCGGCATATTCAATCAAACATATTTTTGCCGCCTTTTTAAGCGCAAAACGGGCATAAGTCCTGCAAAATACAGGAAATTAAATATTGACAAAATACACAGTATATGATAAAATATTCATGTCGGACTTCCGACAGGCAAGATTTCTTAACGGTGTTTACACCGGCGGTTGCACCGCCTCGCGATAAGGAGGTGGTGTTATGAGAAAATACATATTAAAGATATTATTTTTAATATGTATTTTCTCATAATATTTACTATAAAAGTAAAATAACTGCCGTACTCCGCTAAAGTTGGCAGTTATTTTATAATTTGCTTAAACTAAGGCGCAACCGTTTGAAGTCTTGCCTTTTCTATATTTATTTTACCACACATTTTTCATTTTGTCAATAGTAAAAATTTTATTTTAGCGTATTCCGGTTTCAAGCCTTATAACCTTTATATTAACAGACAGCACCGTAAGTCCGCACAAATCCTCCAGGCTTTGTTTAACCCTGCGCTGAACGCACCGCGCCGCTTCTCTTACCTGTACACCGAATTTCACGGAAATATCAATATTCACATTTGCTCCGCCGTCGCCGGTCGCCGCTTTCACTCCAAGACACCTTACGCCTATAATTTCATTTGCACCGTATCTGCATATATCCTCAACCACGTTCGGCGAAATCACATATTCGCCGAAATAGCTGTATGTCGGGCGTATTATGGTTTTATTATCCTCATGCACCGCATTGTCATTCAGCCTGAAAAATACCTTTATAGGGTCGAGAAAATATCCGGAAAACCGTTTTTTAACTTCAAATGCCGGCACTGGTATAATATGCTTGCCCTGCTTTTCCCTCATATTTTTCGCTGTTTTGATTTCCTCGTCGGTCGCCACTTCGTGTATATCTATATACCTTTCGATATTGCCGACTTCCAAAGCTGCGGCGATTCTGTCTGCCATTTTCGCCGATGTGCCGAGTATCAGCAGCGAATCCGGCTTTTCACGCTTAATAGCATGCTTCACTTCTTCCCGGCTGTCCTCAAACATAAAAACCGCACGTTTAACGGACGTTATCATATTATTTTCTGCCTTTGCGCTTTTCCCGGCAATTATCTTGCCTTTGCCGATGAAAAGCCCGTCGTCTACCATATATTCAATATTGTTCTGCTTTGCAGTTTGCATTGCATGAAAGCTTTTGCCCGTACCGCTTTCGCCTATAAGCGCATATACTCTCATAGCGCCCTCCTCATATCAATAACCGTATCGGCTATATATTTTTCAGCTTTCTCACGTCAAAATTTTCCGACTTATAGTTTTCCAGATATTTAACAAGGTCGTTGCCGTTGTTGAGTATCTCGTATATAACGCCTTTTATTTCTTTCATAAATCCGCAGTCTACGGCATTTTTCAGCATTTCCGCCATCGCATCGTAATATCCGTATGCATTATAAACCACAATAGCCTTGTTATGACGCCCGAGCTGCTTCAACGTAAGTATTTCAAAAAATTCGTCAAACGTGCCTATTCCCCCCGGAACTACAACGAATGCGTCCGCATATTCTTCCATTATACGCTTTCTTTCACGCATTGTTTCCGTACGTATAAGCTTCGTACATTTATCGTACAAAACCCCGTCAACGTTAAAAAATTCGGGAGCAACGCCTATAATCTCGCCGCCGCCTTTTGTAAAGCCTCTTGCAGCAGCGCCCATAAGTCCGTTCGCACCTGCGCCGTATACCATACCGTGACCTTTTTTTGCAAATTCATATCCAAGTTTTTCCGCCGCTTCTATATATTTTTTTTCTATTTCATTGCTTGACGCCCCGTATAAACATATACGCATAAATCATCTCTCCTTCTTTTTCATTTTATATTATTTTAACACAAAATCCGCTTTACGTCAATACTTAATTTTTTCTTTTTAATTTAAGTTTATGCGGATATATTCCAATTATGAAAATGCGGCTGCAACAAACCATCTTTACAACGTTTGTCACAGCCGTTAAAACTATATGTTTTTCAAATATTCTATACTCTTTCTTGCGGATTCCATAGGCGAAATATCATTTGATTCGTCTTGCTCCACAATGAAACATTCCGCACCGCATTCCGTTGCCGACTTAACTACGGCAGGCACGTTCACGCAGCCGCCGCCGACATATTTAAATTCAAACTTATCGTCCGTTTTCAGATAATCTTTAAGATGAACTATTTTAAGTCTGCCGTTATATCTCCTGATATATTCCGCAGGGTCATATCCGGCATAATTCACCCATGCCGTATCTATCTCCGGCGTCATTTCCGGCACTCTTTCAAATAGAATATCAAGTATAAATTTCCCGTCAAGCTTTTCAAATTCCGCATAGTGATTATGATAGCCGAACGTCACACCGATTCCGCCGAGCAGCCGTGCCGTTTCTTTAAGCTCTTCGACCGTTTGCTCGAAATACTTGCCGCCGGCATGATAATCGCTTCCGAAACCCGGCATTATAAAATATTTTATACCGATTTTTTTCATAAACGCAAGTGTATTTTCCGTATCCTCAAGCACGGTTCTGAAGCTCTGATGAACAGACGCCGCCTCCAAACCGCAATCGTCCAAAATCTTTTTCACCTCATCTGCCGATTTACCGAAAAAACCTGCAAATTCAACACATTCATAACCCATGCGAGCAACCTCGTGCAAGGTTTTTTCCATGTCCGTTTCCATTTCGTTTCGCACGGAATACAGCTGCAATCCCAATTTTGCCATAATGCTTCCTCCTCTATCGCACTGCTATAACCGTATTCGGTTTGAGTGTGATTTTAAATTTGCTGCCCGCTTCCTCGGCTTTTTCATATGTATGCGTTTCGTCAATCACATATATATCATATTTTTTCTTTGATGCATTATCCATTGATACTTCAATCTCTTTCGGTTCTGCTTCATCGTCCTCGCTGAAATATGTAATCATGGCAATATCCTTTTTGCCGTCCGATGCTGCAAGAACATAAATATCTTCATCATCGGTTCTTGAATACGTCTGATTTTTCAGTTCAAGCATATCGGCAAAGACATAGAACGGCCAATATCCCTTAATCGGCTTCAGCGAATAAAAGTCAAACAAGCCGTTGAATACACACGGACGTGCGTCATAGTACATAAGCATATCAACCGGAGCGTTCTGACATACCTCTATAGTTGCCGCACTGAATGCCGCACCCTTAAAGCCTATGATTTGCTGTATTGAATATACAAAATCCTCTCTCCAGCCTCTTACATAGTTCCATTCGTTAAGATGTGTTTCCGTTTCGGTATATCCGTATTTATCGAGGAGTTCACGCATTTTCACCGCACAATCGCCGAATTCCTTAGGATTGTTCGTATAGTCGTGCCACGACATGAAATCGAGCGGCGCTCTCTCGCCCTCCGTCAAATAATCCATGAGGTTTTTCATATACTCATCGTTATAATCGTGGGGGTCAAAGCCAGAACCTCCGAATTTCAATTCCGGAAATTTTTCTTTGAGATGCGTTAAAGCAATTTTGAAAAATTCGTAAAACTTTTCGTATGTGCCAATCCAGCAGGTTCTCACATTCTCAGGCTCATTCCATATCTCCCAGTATTCTATATCCATATGAAATCCGTTCGCCCAGCCGCAGTTATAATGCTTTATGATATGCTCGCAGATAACCGCCCATTTCTTAAAATCCTTCGGCGGAATCGTTCCGTATTTCTTCGACCAATGTTCAATCTTTGAACCCAGTCTGTAATACGGCTTTGTGCCTGCCTTAAACATATCCTCCAAGTATTCGTCCGTCAGCTGAAAATCGTATGCGCTTTCATCATCCGGGTCTTTGTCGAAATCGGGGAAAATCATATGTACGTCAACTATATGTTCGCCGCCGTAGCCGTTGTAAAAGGCTGCGTCATGCGTTCTCGCATACGGTATTCTCGCCTGCTTGTATTCCTCCAAATTGCTCCTGTACTGGTCGCCGTTTCTGCTGTACGCCGGACCGTTGTTCACGGCATTCATAAGCTTGAGTTCCGCAACATTTTTTCCGAAATCTATATTTACATTTTTCATAGTTATGACCATTCCTTTCCGTGCCGCAAGGCACAAACCAAGTCTGAAAGAAAATTGTTCAGAGTGCCGCTTTGCAGTGAGCGGTACTATGGGCAATTTTATTCAAACTTTTAATATCTTTCCGTGCCTTAAGGCATCTGTATTCTTACTGAAAAATACTGATGTATAAACGGCGATTCGTCACCGCTGTAATACAGCTTTTCCTCGTCAAGTTCTTCTATCCTGTCCGTTTTGCCGTCTGCATAGTCCTCTATGCATCTTGCGCACGACAAGAGCCTTGCAACCCTTGAACCGAGCTTGCCGTCGAAAAATTCAAATCCGAATGCCTTGTTATTTCTGTGCCATATGTCATATTCCATGGCACGCATTTTCTCCGTATCGTCCGCAATTTCACGTATTTTCTCCGCAAGCCTTTTAAGCTCCGCTTTATCGCCCTTGCGATACGCTTCCGTTACGTCCGTACCTATTGTACATTTTTTGTAAAGTATAGTAATAAGCTGCTTCTGATATTCGAAAAGATACTCCAGACCCGGCTGCCTTTCTGTTTTCTCAAACCTTTCGAGAAGCTCGCTGTAGTGTCCCTTTAAGTCAAGCTTTGCCAAGTTTTTGTCGAACAGTCCGAGAAGTACGTCACTGTAGAACACCTGCTTTGAAACCGTCGAATCGTGATTCGGGCAAAGCTCGCCGAAATCGTCTATATTAAACACAGAGAATGCGTCCATATCATATCCCGTACATATCTTAAACATTTCACCGAGATGTTCGTCCGTCACTTCTTCAAAATAGTTGTATTCACCGTACAGCTGCAAGCCGAGAAGTGCCGCAAATATACTGCATTCCGCACCGTCATCGCCCCACATGGTAGCAAACACATCCTTTATACCGTGCTTTCGGCAAGCCGAAAGACCCGCTTTCGTTGTCACATATGTCTTGTCATAATTCGGCGAAAGTCCGTTCCATGTCCAGATTCCGCCTGCAAATACAACGTTTCTTTTCATATCCTTATGTGTCCGTATCATGAAATCGCAGGTCGGCTCGTCATTGTTGTAGTAGTCCCAATACACCATGGAAAGTCCTTCCGGAATAATCTCCGAAATATTTTCCGGCATCTTCGCATCCAAATCGTAATATACTCCCCTTTTGGAGGCAAGCCGGAAAAACATATCGCTCCACATCATCGGCTTAAATCCGTATTTGTCCGTAATCTGCATAACACGCTTCAAATGCCTTGAAAGAAGCTCGAAACGGTCGACATAGCCGTGGCGGCGGAAATATTCGCCGAAACCTACCTCGTGCGCCTCGTCCATACCTATATGTATTTTTTCCGTATTGTAACATTCTCTCGCCGTTTTTATCATTTCTTCTATAAACTCATATGTTTTTTCCTCGTCTATAAGAAGAATATCGTTAGTATCTTTCATTCCGTCCGCAAAGCTCCAGCGCAGCGCATTCGATAAATGCGCCAGCGTCTGGATACACGGAACCAGCTCTACGCCGAATTTTTCGCCGTATGCAACAAGCTCCCTAATCTCATCCTTCGTATACGCTCCCCTTAAATATCCGAAATACGGATATTTATCCATTTTGAACGTATCCTCCGTATAAAGCATGATCATATTAAGACCCATTTTTGCCATATACCTTATTATGGTTTTTACGGTTTCCGGTTTTAAAACAGCACGTCTTGAAACGTCTATCATTATTCCGCAGCTGTCGAACTGTCTGTGCTGAACAATTTCAAAATTCTTCTCGCCTTTTTTAATCTTATCAATCAAAATGGCAAGCGCTCTGAAAAATTCGGATTTTGCACTGTATTCAAGTGTATATTTTCCGTCCCTTTCCGTCAACTTCATGCAGCTGCTTTTTTTAACCTCGACATCTGCATTTATGTTTTCTTCTTTTAAAATAAGGTCTATACCCTCTTTTAATTCGCAAACATTTCCTGTAAGATTCATATTTATGACCATTCCTTTCCGTGCGCAAGACACAAAACCAAGTTTGAAAGAAAATTGTCCGGAGTGCCGCTTTACAGTAAGCGGTGCTGTACCTTTTGCACCGCCCCGAACAGAAAGCGGTGCTATGGGCAATTTTATTCAAACTTCCTCCTTATCGGTAAATCACTATAACATGCGGTGCACCGTAATACGCATACATAAACAATCTCGAATAGTCATCGCCCGCATCTTTATATGTTGCGATGCTGTTTATATCCACCAATTTAAGACGATTGCTTCCGCTTTCGTGAATATACACCTGCGCCCTTGAAAGTGATGTTATCTCATAATCCGTTCTGGCAAGTTCACCCGTTATATTACCGGGTCTGTATGCGATATACTCGTTATCTTTCAAATATGCTCCGCCTAACGTTATTCGGAAATTCGCACCGTGATTTCCGTTGTCCTTGCCGCACATTCTCGGATTTCCGTTTCCGTCCGGCTCGCACAGCACTTCCACTCTCGTTATTTCATCTATGCTGTTCGTCAGATACCGTACAACCGAGCCTTTGACGATTTCCGTTGTTCCGCCCGAAGATTTGGGCGCATTTTTCGGGTCTATACCGCTTAAAGTATACTCCTTTTCTCTGCCCCAATCCAAAATCACAAGCTTCTGAACCTCGTTTCTGTCCTTGTCAAGACCGTATTTAACGGCATTTACAACGCTGACCGGCGAATCCTCCGTAAATTCCTCGTTTGCCGCAGTCTTTTCATATGTTATTACAACATCCGTAAGCATCTTGTCTTTTCGGCTGACATACGATTCTATAGAATATTTATGGTCGCCGTAAAATCTGTATGCGGCATTTTTCAATACCTGATAGTCGCTGTCCTGCGCCTCGTCCGGATTTTTCGGTATCTTAAACCAATATGTTTCTCCCGAAAGATTAGCCTTGCCTCCGAACGAGCCGGTATAGCTTTTGTACCAAGATTCCGTAGTCGTTTCTCCCTCTATATAATTTGAAAACGTAACTCTCATTCTGTCGTCCGGATACTGCGCTTCCAGGTTCTTGTCGAGATAATCCGCCGTAACGGGCTTGTTATATGCCGTTTCAAACGAGAGGATTTCGCCGTTTTCGCCAAATTCGCACATAACGAGCTGTGCCGCTTTGTCCTCACCGCCGAGTGCCTTTATGATATCTCCGGCTTTCTTGCAGTTCACGCCGTTTACTTTCATTTTCTTAATATTTTTATATGTTTTCACCTTGCTTTCGGTGTCGAGCAGCTTAAGCTCCAGTTCATCGTCCATCTCGGTTTTAAGCTTTGCTTTCATGATATACACATATTCCTTTTTCTTGCCGCTTTCCGCATTGCATATACGTCCCTTTGTGTCAAGATAGAACGTTCCGGCAAAACCGCTCTTAATATCGAGCCCCGTCTTTGAAACATCTTCGTCCAAGTCGTATTTAACACCGCCTATTACAGCTTCGCCTTCTCCCGTTATCTCCGATATTTCACCGATTACAACAGTTGTCGAAACAATTGCGCCCGTAACCTCGCCGTTCAAATCCACCAATGCGCTGACAACGGATTTCGCTCCTACGTCCGTAATCTCCATATCCTTACCGTCCGGTGACGCAATCACCGAATCATCCGTAATCGTCAGGCTTTTTCCCCATTTTCCGTATATTTTATTCTTGTCCTTATCAATCGACGTTACAACGCATACCGTATAATTCTTTATATTCAACACATCAATTGTGCCGTCGCCGTCAAAATCCGTAAGCGTTACGCTGCCGTATTCCGGTACATACACACTCTCGCCGTATTTGCCTGCCGCTCTGCCGTTGTATATCATATACACGCCGTTCGGAACGGATTTTGTTTTTGTTTTCTCCCCTGCCTCATATGTATATGTTCCGTTTTCGTATTTAACAATATCGTCCGCATCCAATACAAGGCTGTCCTCCGTATACATTTCCTCTGTATGAAGAACGGTTTTTACATCGTCAACATCTTTGTAATAATACTTAATACGGCAGCCGAGAAGCTCATCCGCACCGCTTCTGCTTCTGTATATTTCCGAATCTATCTTTATTCTGTCCGTGCCGGCACTTGCGCCGCCGTCTATACTGCAGTATCTGTTTGCCGTAACGACACCCTCTGCCTTGTATATATCAAGATTTTTCGATAAAATCGTATCGGTTTTAGATTTTGCATAAGTAATGCTGTCGGAAAATTCCGTAGGTTCGAGCAGCTTAATATCAAGCGAATTATACACAAGAGTATAAGCCTCTCTTATATTTACCGCACTGCTTTCACTTTTCGATACGCCTTTCAAAATACCTATACTGCCGGCGCAGGCGAGATAGCTCATGTTGTCCGTGCAGCCCGGCGCATAGCCGGTAATCCTTACAAGTGCCTTAACCGCATCTATATAGCTTATGTTTCTGTCCGGCTCAAATGCCGCAGCCGTTACGCCGTCTATAATACCCATGGATATTACATTGCTCAATGCACTTGCGGCTTCATCGCCGCTTTTCAAATCCGCATATTTTTTCAATGCGGATTTGTCCGAATAATTGCTTCCCATGAGGTTTGAAGCTATCACCGCAAACTCCCGTCTGCTGATCTTGTCCTCCGGATTTACTATATTATCCTTTACAATACCCAAGGACACAAGCAACTCATATTTATTTTCAAAGCTTTCCGTTTCGCCCTCCGCAATTACTGTGCCCGTATGAATGAACAGCATAAACGCAAGACAAAGTACGGTTACTGTTTTAAATCTTTTCATTTTCACACCTCATTAATCTTTAACGTAATTTATGCTTTTAACCGCTTCGCGGAGCATATAAAGTATTTTTGCCGTCTCCGCTCTCGTTGCGGAATCCGTTGGGCAAAACGCTCCGTTCTCTCTTCCGTTTAATATTTTCAGAGCCGCAAATGTATTTACGGCATCCTGTGCCCAGTCGCTTATATTCTGCGAATCCGTAAATTCGTTTTCACCCTCTGCCTTTACTCCCGAAGCACGGTATGCAAGCGCCGCCAGCTCCTGGCGCGTTATATTCTCGCCGATTCCGAAAACATTATCGCCCTTGCCGTTCGATATTCCGAGCTTTTTCGCCGTATCGACATATTTCTTATACCATGTGCCGCTTTGAACGTCCGCAAAGCTTTCGCCGTTTTCCGCAGGTGTTATATCCAATGTCAGAAGCAGCATTTTGATAAACTCTTCTTTCAGAACGAAATCGTTCGGTCTGAATTTGCCGTTATCACCGTTTATGATACCGTCTTTTTTGAGTGCGTTTATATAATCCTTTGCCCATTCGGCTTCGGAAATATCCGCAAATTCCTCGTTTGTTTCAGGCACTGTCGGCGTAATCGAATATGCAGGCGAACCTGTCGTTCCCTTGGAGGACGAACCGCCGCCTCCGCCGCCTCCGGACGATGTGCTTCCGCCTATTCCGGAACTGTCTTTCAGAGCGTCATAAAATTTATCCTTAATATCCGAAAGCTTTGAATAGCTCGCATTTATCATCGCAAGATATACTGTCGAACGCTTGCTTTCCGCAGATTTCGGGTTTATTCCGAGAAGATTGGCATTGTCTGTTACGACCTTTTCCGCAGTCTCCCAGCCTTTTGCATGGTTTATCGCATAGCGCACCGCTTCAAACGTGAACGAATCGAGAAATTTCTCCGTATCACCGTATTTTATGCCCTTGAACATTATTCCGGCAATTGCCGCCGTATCGGATTCCTTGTACGTAACGTATACCGTCGGAAGCTTTTCCTCCAGATACTTTGCGCCGCCGTCCGCAAGATACGCTTTGAGCTTATCTGCCGATTCCGCTGTGTTTATACTGTTTATAAACAATGACGTTTCAATGTTTGCACGGAGAGCCTCCGCTCCCTTTACTTCTCCCAATGCAACAAGGTATTCGCATACCGCGGGGTCGATTCCGTCTGTATTTATATTCAGAACTGTGCCGTTTTCCCCGATAAGCTTCGATGTTTCTTCCGCATTTTTGCTTTTGATTGCGGCATTTATAAGCTCCACCGCAGACTTTGCGGCATTTTCGCCGTAGTATACGAATTTACTGTTTTCAGGTTCGCTTTCGGGTTCGCCTATCTTCACGGAATATTCCGCTTTATCTCCGTTTAAAGCAAATCCGAATGCGAATTTTCCGTCTTTCGTATCTGTCTGCGACTCAAAATAGACCTCGTTTCCTTTCTTAACCTGCAAAGAAACAAATTCGCTGTCGCTCGTTCCGCTTATTTCCGCCGTATTTGTATCACGGTTATAATCGCATACATCTATCTGCGCCGCCGAAACGGACGTCATACAGAATGCAAGTAATAATATCGCTATTTTTTTCATTGTATTCCTCCGCTAAATTTCCGCTCTTATATAAGCTATTTCGGTGTTTCCCTCGCTGTTTGTCAATACAATACGCAGCTGCGTTATCTTGTCCTCTATGCTGACGGGTACTGTATATTCCGTAAAATCGGTATCATTTGCCTTGATTTCAAATATCTGCGAATGTGCATCGTCGAACTTCGTCATTCTCTCCGTCATATACTGAATCTTCGCATATTTCGCCGAAGTTTCGTTTTTCAGCTTAATCTTGAAATTTTTGATGCTTGCGCCCGGCAGCTCTATAGTTGCCGGCGAATATATGGAGGCTTCTCCTCCCTTGTTTTTGACTCTCAGATATTCTCCCGTAACTATCGGGCAGCTTAGATTGTCGCTTAAGCTCCAGCCGTCAAGACCCGCTTTTTCAAAGCTCCATTCCAGATTTTTCGTAACGATTGTCACTACGTTTTTCTCCATATCGGCGGAAACCGCAACATCAAGTGCCTTTCGTATAAGCTCAGCATTTATGTAGAGCGTTCCGTCCTCTATATACGGTTCGTTCGTCAGCGACTCTTCTTTAAGATTTTTGCCGAACACCTTTTTATCCGGATATATCTCGATAAGATTTCCGTTTATTGCCGCAACGGCTTTGTTTTCCGTATCGTACCAGTCTATATTAGCACCGAGCAATTCAAACGTCTGTCTGAACGGCACATAAAGCGTATCGTTTTTCATAACGGGTACAATATCCTCGTCGCTGCCGTCTAATGCAAGCTTATCCGTAGGCTTGTGCGATTTCTTGTAAAGCGTTATGCTGTCTACCCAAAATTCTCCCGGTGAATCAAACGGGTCAAAACGAAGCTGTTTCAGCGTACCTTTCCATGCTTCTCTGTCCGCCGTTTCTATCCAGTAATCGTGATATTCCTGATCTTTTTCTTTCGCAAACGTATATGCACGCGCCGGCTCTATATACGACGGCTCTGCATTCGTTTTGAACATAAGCTGCGTATACGTATCGTTTGTTGCATGCTTCATCCTTATTTTAACATGAGTAACGTCCGTTAAATTCAGATTAAGATTATCCGGCGACTGAATTATAGGGTCGGAACCGTTGGATACACCGTGAATTACGCCGTTTTCCCACGTAAGGCTTTTTATACACGTAAGTATCGACCAGCCGTCCAAATCGTTATCGAAATTCCATTCCATGGCAACCTCGGTCGGATATTTCGAGGGGTCTGCACCTTTTGCGGTTACCACAATATTTCTGTCCTGCGGATACTGCATATTTATTCTCGATTTCTGATGTTCCGTAGGCTTCACGTCCGTATGCGCCGAATTTGTTACGAATACATCCCGTATAACATCGAGATAACCAAAGCCCGCAAGCTCACTCGGGTTCATGAAATGACCCTCACCGAACTCGTTCCAGTTGTCGAGCATTACTACATTCTTCGCAAAGCCGTCGTCGCAGGACGGGATAAATTCGTTTTTAACCCATTTTGCAAGGTCGGTAAACTCTTCAATCGAGAGGTATGAGCCTTTATTGCCGTCCCATGCTTCCGAGTTCCAGCCCTGTGCCAGTGTGGAAATCATATCCATACCGTTGTTTCGGCGCTGAATCATGCCGTTTTTCTGTATGTCGGGGTTGCCGCCCTGGCTGCCCCAGTTATATGCATAATATGCGTCAATTCCGCATTCTTCGAGCTGCGTACCGCTCATCGCCTGCGAAGCTACCCAGATTATAGCGCCGTCAAAGCCTATTTTCTTACATTCTTCGCGCAGCCAATCCATATTTTCTTTAACCTTTGCACGTGTTCCGAACACGTCTATAAGTCTTTGATACGAAAAGAACGAAAGTACGGGTTTGTTGTTTATCGTCATATATCTCGAATCTTTGAAATAATATTCAATCCAATACGGCACGAGGTTTTCTCTGAAATCCTGTTCGCCCGAAAATCCCGAGTTGGCATTTTCAAACATTATCATATACTTAAGATTGTTTGAATATTTTGCGTCCATATATCCGTCGTTCAGTGCTTCCGAATACGGCGGATTTTTAATGGGCGTACCGTCGCCGCCGCCCGGTCTGAACCAGCAGTATGTCTGGAAGTTTATTCCGTGCTCGCTCATCCATTTTATTTCCCAGTCGGCAACCTCCGATTTCGGTTCGTCATAATATCCCATATAAGGCTTTCTGTCCGGGAATGCCGCTATACAATCCCAGCCGAACTGTTTACCGCTCTGCCACAGCGAACAGCTCTGCATTCCTATATAATAATCGCCCGATGCAACGACATTCGGAGTTTCCACATAATCCTCCGGTTCGTATATTCTCGGATATATTTCGATATCGTCTATTCCTGTTTTAACACCGTTGTCGCAGCTGAACGAGATTATGCCGTTGTTTGTGCCGAGTATCGGCAAATCCTCCGCAACCGTTCTGCCGTTTAAGTGAATATCGTATACTCCCTTATCGTAATAAACATAAACTTTAAAATAATACCACAGGTTTTGCATATAATTTGCATAGAACGGTATCTTTGTTCCGTTTTTGTCCGAATAGCAGAACGCTCCGCCGCTTGTGGATATAATCGAGCTGCCGCCGAGGTTTGCCGAAAAACCGTCGTTTTTCGCACTCTGGATTGCTCTGAACGAATATGTCATTACGTCCGAATTTCCGATATAGCTTTTTTCGGCTTTTCCGCTGTCCAGATACATATAATATCCGTCTCTTTCCGCCGCAACCTTTTCAAGCGATGCCGTACCGTCTATATTCCAGTCCTTAGGTATTTTTCTGTCGAAATTCGTTATAAATGTTTCGTTTACATAATAATTATAATGCAGTCTTAAATGCGGTATTAATATTTTTCCGGTATCTTCAACGCCTGTGTCTATATACATATTATCCACGCTTGCATCGCCCGAAATTGCAAGGTCGCGCACCGGTATTTCCGCATTGAAGAATGCCGTAATCCGGTTTGTAACCTGATTCAGGACAACCTTTACGCCGTAGGTTACATTAGGTTCCACAGCTTCCGCAAGTGCATATTCGGCATTGTTCGCCACAAGGTATACTCCGCCGTGTCTTGTTTCCACGCTGTATACTACGCTGTCGCCGTTTTTAAGCTGAAATCTCACGTTGTTCATAAATGTTTCAAAAGAAAATCTGAATGAAAGCGTTAAATCCTGCTTCCCCGATACCTTTTCAAATTTTCTCGACATATCTATACCGAGATATTTGTTCGTATCTTCCATGTAGAAAGTACCCCAGCCTGTTTTTATCTTGCCTGCCATTGTATGAGCGTCCCAGCCGGACGGTGCGTCCGGACCGTTGTGAACGCCTGTTGCAACCCAATCTTCATTGAGTATGTAATGAGCGTCGCTTATCGTATACGGTTTTTCCGCAGCCAGACAGGTAACGGCAAGCTGCGACATCATCAAAAAAACAAGTATAGCAGATATAAGTTTTTTCATTGTTTACTCTCCTTCCGAAATATAAATGCTTTTGCAAAGCGGCATAATATTATCGTTGTTTTCCCATATTGCCGCAATGACGGAACAGCCGCCCTGCGGAATATCCGCCGAAACTTCAAGATTCTTTGCGCTTGTGCCTGCCGCCATTTTCACCTTTTGTTCCTTTTCATCTATCATAATGCCGTTTTTATAAAGCATGAGCTTCAGCACCGCTTCGCCGCCGGAAGCCTTGAGATTTTCTATGCTGTCTGCGCTTGCAGTTATCTTTCCGCCGCTTTTTTCCGCTTTGAAGCCGCTTACAACATAGCTCGGTTCAGTTTTGAAGCTTACGGTATAATCGTCTGCGCTTCTGCCGTAGGTGTCTTTTATACCGCTTATTTTCAGCGTATAATCTTTGTTGTTTTTCAGACCGCCGTCCGGCTTTATCTTCAATGTATATCCGCCGTCAAGGCTTACTCCCGTTGCGTCCTCACCGTTCAGCGTTACGGATTTGGGAAGATTCATAGGTGCATTGAACATGATAGAAATTTCGTCTGCCGCTCCCACCGTGTCGCCGTCTTTCGGATATGAAACCGGCAAAACCTCAAGCGACGGCATTTTTTCCAATACAACGTTGTCCAGATAGAATATACCTGCTCCCATGACATTGTCGCCGAAGAAATAGAACCTCGTATCTGCCGCGGCGGCGTCCTCCGGTATTACGAAATACTGTTCAAAATGTCCGAAGCTGCCGTCTGCTGCCGGCGGTGCGGCTCTTGATATGAGCTTCTGCACCGATTGTCCGAGATTGCCGTCCCAGTATACATATGCGGACGAAATTGCCTTATTGTTTACGTTTGACGGGTCTATAGCTCCGTCAAACGAAAGCTTGTAGAGCGTACCCACCTTCAGTGCCGCATTAAATTCTATCGTTCTGTTCGCAACCTTGGATTCTACCTTGATCGATTTTTCGCCGCTCGCCGCATAGTCTGCCGTTATGGTTCTTTCCGTTTCCCAGCCGCCTATGCCGGACATATCGCCGGTTTCAAAATCGTTGCTGTAGATTATGCTGCCCTGCTGTTCCGTAAAAAATCCCGATGTATAAGTTTCCGTCATTTCAGCGCCGTAGGTGCTTAAAACTCCGGATATTTCTATTTTATACATTGTTCCGTAATTAAGCGTATTCGGCGTTATGCGGAAAACTTTATTATCCTCTGTTTCTATGCTTTTTACGTCCTCGCCGTTTATCTTAATATGACCCTCAAGTCCTTGCGTTTCCACGGAAAACCCCACCGTTATGACGGGATTTATGCTGACCTGTGCCGAATTGTCCGCCGGGCTTACAACCGTGATTCTCGGCGGAGCCGTTACGTCCAGCGTTCTGAAAATCAGCGTCCCTGCCTGCATTCTTCTGCCGAGGAAATCCGTAATTCTGTTTATGCTGACCGTATAAGTCACGTCCTCTTCGAGAGTTCCCGCAAGCTTCAGCGTTACGAATCTGCCGTCCTTTTCCACGCTCTCTATAAGCTCCGCACTGCCGTTTATCATGAAATTGTCGACGCTGACATCGCCCAATTCCGTTGTGAAGGCAAGCTTGATTTCGTCCGAAGCAATCGCCGCCATGTCGTTCGCTTTCGGCACACATTCATCTCCCGAAAGCTTTATTTTCGGAATCAGTTCAAATGTAAGGTCGTCTATGTAGAATACCTGTCCTACAGTCGGTTTTTCCGACATTATCATGATTCTCGTGTCCCAAATATCCGTTTTGGAATCAATTTTAAATACACATTCGTATTTTTTAAATTCTTCTGTAACATTTATTCTGTCATATATTTTAGACTGATTTCCGTCTGCGTAATACGTAGTCGCAAAGCATAGTTCTCCGCCGCTCTCGCCCCGTGCGTAAAAACTCATTCTGTAATAATTATTCTTGAAATTTGAGCCGTTCAATGCCGATGCATTGAAATCCACTTCCGCATAATCGCCTTTCGCTGTCAGCTTCAGGCTGCGTTCTCCGCTGACTGCGCAGTCAGTTGAAATCTCACGGTCGAAGTTCCAGCCGCCCGCATCAAAATCGCTTTCAAAATCAAGGTGCACAATAGGTTCGTCCGCATACACGGGTACAGCCGCCGCAATAAGCAGCATTGATGAAATCAAAAAAGTTACAATTTTTTTCATTATTCCACTCCTTATCCTTTAATAGAGCCTACTACAAGACCCTTTACAAAATACTTCTGGAAGAACGGGAACACCACCAGCATAGGACCTGCCGCAAGTATACACATCGCCATTCTTGCGCCTGCCGTCGGGATTTCCGTGCTGCCGTTTACAAGTCCGTAGCTTATAGCTTCGGCACTGTTCAAAAAATCCATATTTTTAAGCATTTTTTGCAGCAGATACTGCAAATTCACCAGGTTTGAATCCTCGATATAGAGCATGGGCAGATACCAGTCGTTCCAGTATTGCAGCAGGAACATTAGCCCTATCGTGGCTATTGCCGGCGTAGACATCGGAATTACTATTCTGAAAAATATCCTAAGCTCGCTTGCTCCGTCTATCTTTGCCGATTCCACAACGCCGTCCGGCACGCTCACCATATAATTTCGCATGAGCAGTATATTCCATGCACTGCACACATACGGAAGTATCATGGCAAACAATGAATTCTTAAGTCCCAGTCCTTTTGTCATCCATATATAGCCTGCAACCATGCCGCCGCTGAACAGCATCGGCACAAACATATAGAATGCAAGAAAATTTCTGTATCTATAGCTTTTTCTCGACATTACGTATCCGCACGAAGCCGTTACGAAAAGTCCGAGAAACGTACCTATCGCCGTTGTCATAACCGTTATTTTATATGCGTTTAAAATTGTGCTTGGGTCTTTCAGTATCATTTTATATGCCGCAAGCGAAGCTTCGTTCGGGATAACCCGATAGCCGTGCAGCGTTATATCGTTCTGCGTCTGGAAAGACGAGCCTACTATTATAAGGAACGGATATAAAATGCAGAAGCAAACTACAATCATTGCTATATTCGCTATTATGTGATATTGTTTTTTCATGTTCTTTCGCCCTCCTAAAACAACGCATTGTCGTTATCGACTTTACGTACAATCCAGTTCGTCAGAATTACGAGAATAAATCCGACCGTAGACTGGTAGAACGTTGTCGCAGACGACATTCCGACATCGCCCAGACTTATGAGCGCACGGTATACGAACGTATCTATAACGTCCGTTGTCGGATAAAGCAGTGACGAATCCATGGTTACGTTGTAGAAAAGACCGAAATCGCCGTTGAAGATTTTTCCTATCGCCAGTATTGTCTGAATTACAATCATAGGCTTTATCATCGGAATGGATATGTACCACAGCTGTTTCATCTTGCCTGCGCCGTCCAGCGTTGCCGCTTCGTAATACGTATTGTCTACGCCCATAAGCGAAGCGTAATAGATAAGTGCGCCGTAGCCTACACCTTTCCATATATTGATAACAACTATCAGCACCGGCCATTTCGACGGGTCGTTGTACCACATTACGGGTTCTTTCCCGAAAAACTTAAGTATGCTGTTGAACACACCGTAGTTCATATCGAGGAATGCCGAAAATACATACCCCACAACAACCCACGAGATGAAGTACGGCAAAAACAGAATCGTCTGATACACCTTGACGCATCTGCTCGAAAGCTCGTAAAGAGTGAGTGCCACCGCAAGCGCCGCAACCGTTCCGAAAACGATAAACGCAAGGTTGTACAGCACGGTATTTCTTGTCGCAACCGCAATTCCGCTTCCGCTGAACAAAAACTTGAAGTTTTCCAGTCCCACCCATTCGGATTTGAAAAATCCGAGGTTATATTTATAGTTTTTAAACGGCAGCACCAATCCGTACAAAGGGATGTAGCTGAACAGGAAAATCAGAACTATCGCAGGAAGTGCGAGCAGCGTAAGCTCACCGTTTTTCCTGAAATATTTCAGTTCCCGTAAAACTGCCGATGTTTTTTTCTTGTTATTCATGGTTTTCTCCTTTTACATTATCGATTATTTGATTGTATACATATTCTTTCGGCGTCATGCCGTATCTGTCCTTAAACAGCCTGTAGAAATATGTTTCGTTATCAAATCCCGATTTCTTTGCCGCCTGAAGTACCGTCATCCCTTTTTCCGTAAGCAGCGAGGCGGCATATTCCATGCGAACCCTATTTATATATTCCGCAATAGACACGTCATATGTATCTTTAAATATTTTGCTTATACGGCGGGGCGATATTTTCAGTTCGTCCGCTATCATAGCTGCGCAAAGGCCGCTGTCCGAAAATCTCGCATCTATCTTTTCCTTAACGGAATTTGCAAGATACATCAGATTTTTGTCGTTTGCCTCCTGCGCCTGAACCTTATACTTTTTGATTATAAGCCTGATTTCTTCCATGATTCGCCGTACGGCATCGTCCAGACGACTTTCCCTCATGATTTCATGAGTCATTGTCACATAATCGAAGCTTATGCCCTTTCCGAGCTTCACAATCGCTTCGTTCATGATATGAACTATACGTATCAGGTTTTCCGTTTCATACATATAATTCATTTTTCTTATTTGTTCCGCCGCCTCCGCAAGCGTTGCGGCGATGTCCTCTTCGTTCAGTGCCAGCATCGACGAATACAGCTTATCCGAAAGCCTTTTTTCAATCGAGGTTTCCGTATTTTTCAGATTGTCCTCTACTGCGTCCTCCGTCAGAATGCAGCCCTGTTCAAAATTGAACTTATACACAAATTTTTTCGCTATCCGTTCCGTTATATCGTCTATCTCGAAAATATCTTCGGTCGGACGGCTTATGAATATTGAAACATACCGTTCAAAATATGTAAATATATATTTTCTTATCTGCTCTGCGCAGGTTCCGAGCTTTTCCTCATAGTCCGAATCCTCCTCGGGAATCTGCACTATAATGGCGGATTTCCCGTTTTCCACAGACACTCCCTTGCTCTTGTAATATTCTCCCAAGACCTCGCAGGCAATATTTATAATACCGTATTTGAAAAGTTCGGCTTCTCCCGGCTTTTCGTCCGTCAATCCGTAGTCGTCCATATCCGTCATAATGACAACGAAAAATCCGTTTTCCGAGAATATGGGATTGCTGCCCGTAAACAGCTCCTCCACCTCGCCTTTCAGCACACTCTGACCGGATTTGACTATCTTCCTTATGATATAATCTTCGCCGGTCTTTCGTTTTTTCCGCAGCTGCGCCGCTTCCTTCGATACCCTCTGATATATATCGTCTATCGCCAGCAATTCATCCTCCGAAACTCCTCTGTCCTCGCCGAATATTGATTTATACAGCCTGCCGACCGGGCTGTAGATTATCCGCGCCGCCGAAAAGCCTATCAGCATAACGATTACGAGAGTGAGCAGTCCTGCGGCAAAAAACAGCAGTCTGAGTGTTTTCAGCGGTTTTAAAACAATAGCCTTTCGTTGAACCTTAACAACATATACATTAAGATCCTCCAGATATTTTTCCGTAATAATATACCTGTTTCCGTTTATTTTTTCTTCGTACGACGGCTTGTTTTGCAGTTTCAGTCCCTGAATCCCCGGCATCTTCTCCGTTGCGCCGATGAAGCTTTTGTCATTATCGTAAATGCAGACATATTCGCCGTCGCCGCACAGCACTCTCAGGCTGTCCTCCAGCCACGCCGTATTTATATTTACCGCCATAAACGATTCTTTCTCGCTGATTTGCCCTATGGATTCATAAATGAAATACGAAAGAACATTTTCGGTTCTCGCCTTTGTGCCGCTCATCGTGCGCATTGCTCTCGGCGTAATAGAGAAATTCTTTATTTTGTCTTTCAGCTTCATGATGTCCTTCAGCTGATTTTCGCTCTTTTCAAGCTCCAGACCGACATAATATATATTACCCGTTTGCGCATTGTATATCTGCAGCGAATGCAGATACGGCATAGCCGCCATAATACCGGCATTTATGCTGCTTATCTTCACCGCAACGTCTTCCATGTTTTCAGTATCGGCAGTCAGCACATCGCTTGCCGCACGGCTGATATACATGTATTCGCACAGGCTTCTTATCGAAGAATTGGAAATTGTTATATTTTGGGCTATATTGTTCATCATTTCTTCGTTCTTCTCCGCCTGAGCGGAAAGGAGAATATTCTGTGTAATAAAATAGCTCGATACTATGATTACCGTGACCGTTACGAGAAGTATTACGGACACTGTTCGTATCACTCTGAAATAATAACCTTTTTTGCTTATTTTATCAATCATGATATTCTCCTTTTAAATTTAATTTTTATAGTTAGTCGAAGAACGTTGTATTTATGTGTGCTTTGTGAAAATTTGAATTTGTGCCTGTTTTGACAACCCTTCCACCGGAAGATATTAGCTAAATTTCGAACTACCGTACAAAGCTAAATTATCTCATTTCATTCGATAGCTAAATTGTTTCTTGCAAAACAGCTAAATTAAATTCGCTGTGCGAATTTAGCTTTTGACAACCCTTCCACCACTTACGTGGTCCCCCACACCTACGCTGCACGGCAGCTTCCGGCGCCTTACACAGGGGAGGCTTTGGTCCGTGCCGCTGAATAAGGGTCTGCACGGACCTCGATAGGCTCCCCTGTGTAAGGGGAGCTGTCAGCACAGCTGACTGAGGGGTTGTAGGCTTTCACATACTTGCTAATTGTAACTATTGCTCTCGCAGCAATTATTTTCTGCTTAAGCTTAATCTCCCATGGCGATTTCGCCGCCGCAAATCAGAAACACCTTATTCCCGTCTGTGGAGTCTGCCGAAATTCCGTGCAATACTTCGCCGGACTTCAGCGTATATGTTTCGGTTTCCAGTGTTTTCAGCTTGTTTCCTTCGTATTCCGCTGCGGCAACCTGTATATCTGCTGCGCCTCCGCCTATGTTCACAACCGTTCCCGACTTGTCCGCAACGACCTTATCCGAAAAATTCGTTTCATCGCTCATTGTAAAGCAAAGCCTTGAATTTGAATACGTCCCCTTGTCTGCGGCTTCTATATCGAGAAAATCGAGAACGTATCTTCTTCCCTTTTCCGGTATTCTTTTCAGCTTTACAACGACTGTTCTGTCGCCGGCAAGATATGCCTTTTCGACAAGTTCGAGTGAATTGTTTATCTGCACATTGCCCCGTTTTTCCACCGAATCACGTTTCAGCGGCTTGTCAAAGACAATCGCAAGATACCTCCCCCGAGGAACGGCTTTGCAGCATTCGCCGGGGATTCCGTCCGCCGTTTTAACCTCTGTGCGGCAGTTAAAATCACCTATTATATACGAATCATTCTCATATGACGATTTTAAATAGAAGGTGATGCGTGCGTCGCCACCCTCATATCCTGTGGAGCAGGAGTATTTCTCGTTTATATAGGTGTATTTATCCTCGCTCAATGTTATCTCGGCAAACTTGTCTACCGTCACTCTGCCTGCCGTCACGTTCCAGTAGGTATAGGCAACGCACAAAACATTGCTCTTTGACCCCTTGCCAAGCCTCGCCCTCGCCGTAATGTAAAATGTATTTTCGCCTTTTCCGTTGCCCTCCGGGATATAATAATCAATCTCATTGTTCATTTCCCATGAGTTGTCGGTCGCCAGGCTTGTTACATTATACATTCCGTTTGATTTCTTAACGTCAACATTCCACGAACCCATCGTAAAGTCCCTTGCATATACCGTTAAAAACATCAGCATAAAGGCTATCGCAAAGACCTTTTTCAATTGCTCTTTCTCCATTCTTCAATCTGACGTATAACCTCCGCCTTTATATCATCGACATGAGCAGCTTTCAGCTTTGCGTTGTATTCTTTTATATAAGCGTCGAAATCCTGCATTGAACCCGTCTGTATAATGGGTCTTGCCTCATTCGACAATGCCGAAACCTGTGTATAATACGATTTTACCGGGGTTATATCGAATGTAAATCCGAGAAGTCCCGATGTCTGTGCTTCACTGTTCGCTTTCTGCATTTCTTCGAGTGCTTCTTTCGAGTTCCAGTCGGAATCCCACTGATGCCAGAGAGGTCCGAGGAAATTGTGCCATATGCCCCATACCTGTTTCGAACCCGAATATACCTTTACTTTCGGATTGTCCGTGCCTTTTCCGCTCACATAATCAAAGTTCTTGCCCTCTATACCGTATGCCATTGTATTGAGAAGCAAATCGTCCGACCAAACGAGATCCAAAAGCTGCATTGCCTTTTCCGGATGCTTTGAAGTGCTGCTTATCGCAGTAGCTGCGCCTATCATATTATCCGTTGTGATATACTGATATGAAATAAGGCTTTCCACACAGTCGTAGCCGTATGCCGAGGTGGCTTTCGAGCCGTCCTCCGAATATGCTCCGCTGTTGCCCAAAACCGCATATTTACCCGATTTTGCAGAGCTCATGAAGTCTTTTTTAATAGCTGCGTCTTTTTCTATGTAGCCTTTTTTATAAAACTCATGAACTATACGCGCATTCTCGTTGTATTCATCTCTTTCGCTTCCGAGAACCACTTCCTGTCTTTTCTCATCGTAGGCTACCCCGCCGCCGATTGACGTAAGATAATCGCAGCCGCTGCCCGGCGTTCCGTTTTGCGTTGCAAGAAGCGGAGTAATGCCTTTTTCATTCTGCTTTATCGTTTCGAGATACGGTTCTATATCGCGTAGCGTATGCGCATTCTTATAATCAAAGCCGTATTTTTCAACAAGGTCTTTCTTGAAAACAAAGCTTGAACCCGGTGCATATGCGCCCTGCGACGGCACAGCCATTATTTTCCCGTCGAACGTTGCTGCCTTCCATGCACGTTCATCTACCTCCGCCTTGATTGTCTTTCCGTATTTTTCAATCAAATCGTCAAGCGGCATGAATGCGCCTCTGTCCACGTTTGTCGAAAGCTTGTTTGTCCAGTTTGACGTCAATACCAAGTCATACGGGTCGCCCGACGCCGCCATAAGCTTCATTTTGTCCTCCCAGCTTGCCGAATCTATGAGTTTAAACTTAACCTTTGCGTCAAGGCTTTTGGCAATAATCTTGTTCGCCGCATCCTCAACCTCCAGCTGAGCCGCTTCTTTAACATCCGAAAATGCTTTAATCATATACCACGTTATTTCCGTTGTTCCGTCCTTATCTCCGGATGTCCTGTTTCCGCAGCCTGCAAGCGCTATGGAAAGCACAAGCAATGCGGATATTATTTTTATATATTTTTTCATTGAAAATCCTCCGTACCAAAAAGGTCTGCCTATATATTAATTCTACTTTCTATGCCGTTTTCCCTCTTTTTACTGCAAAGGTTTCATTGTATCGAGGTCAAGCTTAAAGCCCTTTACCGTATAGTTTCCGGGTGTTGCCGGAACAGTTACTCCCGCCGCTGCGCTGTGTATAACCTGTTCGCATGATACGTTCACCGGTGTGGCATTTACACTTACGAGCTTTCCGTTGTCATAAAGAGCCGTAACAACCGAAAAGCTTTTTGCCTGCGGATTATTGTTTTCGATATTTACAAGATTGTATGCATATGTTTTTCCGCTTTCATACGCTTCAAACGGAACGAACTTTCCGTCCTGCGTATATTCGTATATACCCTCGGATTCTGCGCTTATGCCCTCCGTATCGGCAATGTATACTTTCTTGACCACAACATCGTCAAAATAAATCTTGCAGTCCTCCTGCGGCTGAATAAGACAATACGCCTCCGGATTACCCCATATATAGTCTGTTACGTTCAATCTGAAACGCAGCTTGTACGATTTGTATTCGCCGTCGGGTTCAATGGTTATTTGGTCAAACGTCTTTGTCGTTCCATACCATTTAAAATACCACTCAAGAGTTTCCGGAAGCGTATTTTCAGCACTGATTGCACATTTGAACGAAAGCTCATATATAAATGGTGTTGTGTTCTTTATACCGTCAAATATCGAAACATCTCTCGACACCGGTTTGTAATATACAGAGCCGTTCTTGCCTTTCGTATAGCTGAGTTCAAGAGCCTTTTCGCCGGTTGCCGCCTTGTCCGAAATAGCAGTTGCAAATGTTCCGTCATTATCCGGAATTACACCGTTTTCAAAGGTGAAGTTGCAATTTTCGTAAATTTCTTCAAGCTTGAAATTATCTATGTAATAAGTTTTTCCTGAAGTATCGCCCATAACATAAATTTCAACTCCGGTTACCGGCGAATCCGAATTTAGTCTTACTTGTTGTTTGAAATGCGTATAGCTTCCGTCTGTCGCCGGTTTTACAGCCATATTGCCTGTCAGCTGTCCGCTGTGGCAACCGATATAAACCTTAAGGCTTTCCTCTGCAACATTTGCCGGATCAGCCGCAATATAAAATTCGAGGTTATACGTTCCGCCAAGCTGTTGATTTGTCATATTCGGCACCTGCGCACATATTCCCCAACCGCCGGTTGTATTAATCTTCAGTGCATAATCTCCGTCGTATACTTTCTCGTCCGTAACCGAAAGACTTGTACCCCACTGCTGAACAACGTTTCTTCCTGCGTCATCATCTCTGAGATGTCCGCCTGCCGTTATTGAATAATAGCCTTCAAATCCGAGGTCGAGAAGCGGAGGTGCTTCTGCCGATACCGCTATCGTCAAAATTCCGAGTGCCGCCAAAATTGCCAGTAATGTTTTTTTCATTTTTTTCCAACTCCTTTTTTATTTTTCCGAAAAGAGATACCACATCATGCGGACGGCTCTTTCCGCAGTCAATCAATATCTCTTTTTCGTTATATATTTATTTTATCATGCACCTTATATCTGCCGCAACTGCAAAGTAAGTAAATTACTGCACAATTCGTCAATCAGCCGAAAAATACGCCCAACCGTAGGTGTTTTGGCAATTCAGGACTGCCGCACCGCTGCCGTTTTTCGCAAATCCCAAATCCGTCACCGTTATAACATCGCCGTTGTCCACAGAAGAAATTCCGAGCTGCGAAGCACTCATATATCCCTCTTTCAGCACTCTGCCCGCACTGTTCGGAGTTATATTTTCAAGTGCTATTCCGGCAAATGCGGAAGCCGGGTCGTCCGCCGTCATCTGTTTTATTCCGCCGTCCTCATATTTAACCGCCGCAAAGCGTTTTATATACGTCTGCGAAACGTTCTGCGCCGAAATCTCTTTGTCAGTGAACTGCGGATAGTATTCGTTCTGCGAAACCTTGTATTCATAAGCCTTGCCGTATGACGAAACCGCACTGTTTATCTCCGCAAGAATCTGTGCATTGCTCATCGAGGTATAGTTTTTATCAAACGTTACACTCGCCTTGTTTATGCCGTCAAACAAAACTTCGAGAGTTTTCGCCGTTGCGGAGCAATCGCCCAGACGTCTGCCTATCGTATTGTTCACATATATATTTGATGCAATACCCGTAAGGTATCCGGAAATATCCCAATATCCGTAGATATATCCGGAAAGTCCGCCGCCGCCCCGTTTTGAAGTATAGTTTCCGAACAGACATTCAGCCGCACTGCCCGATACGCTTACCGTTGAATTTTCCGTGCCGTTATTGCTGCTTATCGCAAGCGCCGTACCCATATGAGTGTCGCTATAGCCAAGCGGATCGCAGTTATTGAGTATTATCTCATAATCCGTATGGTCGGCATACTGATTGTTCGGGTCTGTATAGAGCCACGGACTGCCTGCCGCACGCATCGAAAGTCCGTCGAACGTACAATTATTCAAAATTACCTTGTCGTCCGTTCCGCTGCCGAGAGATTCTACCGTTATATCCTGTTTGTTTCCTGCCGAAAGATGGCAGTTGTTAAGTATATTTATCTGCGGTTTTTCAAATGCCGCATTTCCGTGTACGTACCACGCTCTGTCAACCGATTTGAACGTTACGTTGTCGAATACGTCGAGAACTCCCGAAGCCGAGCCGTAGCCCCATGCCGTTGTCCACTGCCATACGTCATATTTATCCTTGCCGCCGTTATTCAGATAATACTGCGTTGCACCCTCGTTTCCGTAATGCTCGATATAGCAGTTTTTCAGTCTGTGCGTTGCGTTTTTGTTTGCTCCGCTGCCCTCGTTGTGCACAGGGTATCGCAGGTTTCGTGCGGTTATCGTCAGATTCTCTATGTTACACGTTCCGAAAAGATTTATTGTCGAATAATTCTGAATATTGGCTCTGCCCACTGCGTCGCCGCCGTAGCTGTCCGGAAGTTCGCCCTTTAAGATACAGGTATTCATATCCGTACCCCTTAAGGTTACATACGGTTTAACCGACCAGTTTACCTCGGTATATTCGCCGGGTGCTATATTTATAACATATCTTTTCGCTGCCGAAGAATCGGTTATGCTTTCGTTCGCCAGCTTCGGCGAAACGAAATCCGCACTGCCGTCCGCATTTACGTTCAATGTAACCGTTTCATAATCATTAAGCGTCTTTGTTTTGGATATCGGGCAGACAGCCTCTTTATCCCAAAGATATGTTTTTATCTTATATTCGCCGTCCCTCTCCTGCGGAACGTTCACGGTTGTTTTAAGCTTATCCGTTTTTTCTTCTCCGACGTCTATGCTCATTGAATCCGCATTTATGGCTTCAAGCTTATTATCCTTATACATTGCGGTTATCAGCATAAGGTTAAACGCTCTCGTATCGTGGTTTCTGAAATTCTCCGCAACTGCCGAAATATTTCCGTCCTCCAGCACTCCGTCCTCCAGGCTGCGAACCTCGTCAAGTCCGTAATCCTTATACATATTTATGCCGTCATAATAAAGTCTGTCCGCACCGAGTACGGCAAACGTAACACTGCCGCTTAAAGCCTGTCCGTATTCGTCCGAAACCGCAAAGCTGAGCGTATATGTTTTTCTCGCTTTCAAGCTTTCCTTAAAATACACCGTATATGTTCCGTCCGAATTTCTTTCTGCGGATTTTACTTCCGCATCGTTTATTTTATAGCTGCTCGTATTCAATGCGTCACCGCTCATCGTATTGCTGAATTTCAGCGTTACACGGTCTGTAACCTCGGTTTCGCCGCCGTCTGCCGGAATACTTTCTTCCAGAACAGGTGCTTTCGGAATAACTATTTTTCTTATCTTCAAATCGTCTATGTAAATTGAATAGTCTGCTGCCGATTTTGCAATACAGAAAAGTTTCGGACTCCACATCCAATTTGTTTCGCCCGTTTTGAATCTTATAACGCAGCTTTTGTATTCGCTGTCCGTAACATCAAGCATTGCAATCTTTTTGGACACCTCTATAGTGTCATCGTTCCACCAGCTTAAGTACCAGCCGAGATTTACGCTGCTTGTGTTCGCCGTTTCTGCCGCATAATTGAAGCTTAGTTCATATATATTTTCGGAAGTGTCCTTTCCCTCCGTTGTGAAGATTGTCCCGCCGCCCAGCGCAAACGTTACGTTTCCTGCGTTTGTGTCCGACAGGGACGGATTCGCAGTTCCGCTTATTTCAAGTGCTTTCGAGCCGTTCGCCGCATTGCCGCTGAGTGCCGTTGACGCCTGCCATGTCGAAACGCAGCTCGGCACGCTCGGTTCTTCAAAATCGAGATTCAAAATTTCATTCGGGTCAACCTGTGTTATATTTACATCATCGATATAAACAACCGCTTCCGAGGACGAAGCCACCGTGAAGCTGAGCTTCGGCCCCCACATATAATTATCCTCGTTTGTTTTGAATTTTGTTTTATACAAAACATACCCGTTGCCCGCCTTTGCCGAGACGCTGCCGAGCGAGATATCAACCTGTACCGGGTCTTCATTCCACCACTGCAGCCCCCATGTGATTGTTGCGTCTGCCGCATTGCCGCTGTCTGCCGCAACCTTAACGTTCAGTTCGTATGTATTTGCCGAGGTATCTTTTCTGTATTTCCCATCCTCATACTTCGTGAAAAACGTATTGTCACCGGGGTTCATCGTAACCCCTCCGTTAGAATTTGCCGGTGCCGTTACTTTCAGTGCGTATTTCCCTCCGAACGCATTTTCGGACTGCTCCGTCTTTGCTCCTTTCCATGCCGAAACCTGCGCAAGACCGTTTTCAAAATCGTATGAATACGGATATTTTGTTTCTTCCGCATATGCCGGAAACGCAAATGCCGAAACCGTCACCAGAAAACTCATTGCAAGACCTGCAAACTTTTTCATTTTTGCAACCATTCCTTTCTTTTTTGAAGCCGTGCGGCCTCTGATAATATATATATTTATTCTATCATATTCAATACTTTTGTTTCAACTGTAATATTTGCAAATTACTGCATTATTTTCCTCTTGCTGCACAAAATAACGGCGATTCGGACAAATACGCCGAAAGCGCCGCTGTACAGCTTCAAAATATCACATTAATAAACAACATGACATTTGCATTTCAATTTTTCATATCTTTCATCGAATACGCAAGCCGTCACCTTATCCGCAGACGTCAGGCTATATACCGAACGTCTGCCGAATTTCCCGCTATCGCACAAAAACACGTTTTGCGCCGAATTTTTCAGCATAATCGCACGTGCATAATTTTCCTCCGGGGTAGGGTCTGTGATATTTCCGTCGGAATCCAGACCGAACGAAGAAAAAAACACAATATCCGGGTGTATGCTTTCCAATGCCTTATACGTTTCCTCACCGGACAGAACCGGCGAATTTTTGTACGCACGTCCGCCGATGCAGTATGTGGATATGCCGTAATTAATCGCATTCAGCGCCGTTATCATATTATTTGTAAACAGCGTAATATCCTTAAGCTTAGCTATATGCGGCAGCAGATAACCTGCCGTTGACGAGCTGTCGAGCATAATACATTGATTATCATGCAGAAACCGCACCGCATTTTGCGCTATTTTTCGTTTAAGCACCGTATTCTGCGACACACGGCTTTTAAAATTCGGCGGCAGATTGCTTTCTTCCATACTCTGCACGCCTCCGTGCGTTCTTTTCACAAAACACATATTTTCGAGCCTTGTTAAATCGCGCCGTATGCTCGACGGCGAAGTATACGTCAGCTCCGCCAGCTTCCGAACCGATATATACTTGTATTCGCCTACCAATTTCAATATATTTTCCTGTCTGCCAGTTATGCTCATTTCATCACCTTTTTCGCTCATTTTATTATATTATTTGCTCATTTGCCTAAATTTGCGCCGCATATTGAATATTTTCGTTCTGTATGTTATAAGTATATTGTACCATACACAACGAAAAATTGCAATAGGAAGTGACGATATGTTAGAAAAAATTAAAGAAGCCGTATTTTCGGCAAATATTATGCTGCCGAAACACGGGCTTGTAAAGCTTACCTGGGGAAATGTTTCGCAAATCGACCGAGATAGCGGATATGTCGTAATAAAGCCGTCCGGCGTAGGTTACGAAAGCATGACGCCCGACGATATGGTCGTTGTAGACCTTGATGGGAACAAGATAGAGGGCAGACTCGCTCCGTCTTCCGACACGGCAACGCACCTGGAGCTTTACAAACGCTATCCGCACATAGGCGGAATCACGCACACTCATTCCAAATGGGCGACCGTATTCGCACAATGCGCAATGCCTATTCCGCCCCTTGGGACAACTCATGCAGACACATTTTACGGTGAAATTCCCTGCACCCGAAAAATGACCGCCGATGAGATAAACGGAGATTACGAAAAAGAAACCGGACTTGTTATAACGGAGCTGTTCGACAATCAAAAGGCAAAGGAAATTCCCGGTGTTCTCGTCTGCTCTCACGGAGTTTTCACCTGGGGCGAAAGCGCCGCCAAATCCGTTGAAAACGCCGTTATTCTCGAAGAAATTGCGGATATGGCATATCATACCATATTAATGGAGCCGGACAGCATAATACAAAGCGAGCTTCTCGACAGGCATTTTCTGCGGAAGCACGGCGCAAACGCCTATTACGGACAGAAAGGGATTGACTGAAATGATTATAGACAGTAAAAAATACAACGGAAAATGCAGCTGCGGCAAGGAACACAAAATGTATACCGAGCTATGCGTAATCGCTCCCGGCTGCATGAAAGATTTTCAAAAATATGCCGAACAATATACACACGGCGAAACCTGCGCCGCCATTTATGACGAAAACACATACAGAGCCACGGCAGACAGGCATCCCTCCGCCTCGCATGAGATAATACTTCCGCACGAAAATCTGCACGCCGACAATCACGGTGTCGGGCTTGCGCTGAAAGAAATTCCCGAAAATTGCGATTACCTCATAGCCGTAGGTTCGGGAACCGTACACGACATAACAAGATATTGCGCACACAAGCTGAACATAAACTTTATATCCTGTCCGACCGCAGCAAGCGTAGACGGATTTTGTTCTTCCGTTGCCGCCATGACATGGAACGGATTCAAGAAAACATTCACCGCAGTTGCCCCGATTCTCGTACTTGCCGACCTCGACATAATCCGAAAATCTCCGTCTTATCTCACAAAATCCGGAATCGGCGATATGCTCGGGAAATATACGGCTCTTGCCGACTGGAAAATTTCAAACATTTTAACCGGCGAATACTTATGCGAAAGGATATACGATATGACGCTCGAAGCGGCGGACGGCATTATAAAAACCGCATACCGTCTGCAAAAACACGATATGCAGGCATACGAAAACCTAATATACGGGCTTCTGATGTCCGGGCTTGCAATGCAGCTGCTCGGAAATTCACGCTGCGCCTCCGGTGCGGAACACCATATATCGCATCTCATAGAGATGAAACCCGACGGACTGAACGAAACCTCCGATGCATTGCACGGCGAAAAGGTAGGTGTTGCAACGCTGCTCGCCGTACACGAATACGCACGAATGAGAAACGAAAAAAATTTGCATTGGCACGATTATAAAAATGTCGATACCGAATATATAAAAAGCTTTTTCGGCAAAGCAATTTCAGATTCTATAATCGCCGAAAACGCCGATGATGCCGCTGCCGGAACAACAGCGGAAGAAATATCGGGCAAATGGGATAAGATATGCAGCGTAATCGACGAAATCCCGACCGAAGAAAGTTTATCGGATATTTACAAAACGCTCAATATGAAATCCTCGCTCGGCGACATCGGAATATCCGACGGCAAGCTCGGCCTTTTGCTTGAATACTCTCCCCTGGTGCGCAACCGAATTACTCTCATGCGCCTGCGAAGAATGTTGAAATAATAATCTATAAAATAATGTCTACTGAACAAATGGTTTTGCGAAACCATTTGTGTGAAACCTTCGGTTTCACACCTAAAAACAG